>JANQER010000428.1 GCA_028278255.1 Elusimicrobiota bacterium
TTTCTCCTTTATGCCCTATTAATAGCCTCCACAGGCACAAGCCCGGCAGCCTTCGCTGCTGGAAAAACAGCAAAAAGCAATGACACAACAAACATGGCCGCAGTGGCCTTCACAATTTCCCCAACCCTCAAAAAAGGAAAAAGCACATGCCCAATCCCTGCCAGATCCATCCCCTCGGCAAACTGCGTCAAATCAATTCCAGTTGCGCCCAAATAAACCACCAGACCCCACCCCAGCGCCACCCCTACAATGGCTGCCACAAAAGCACAAAAAAATGCCTCCAACAAAATCATCAACAATACCCGCCAACGGCTCATACCCAAAGCCATGAGCACGCCAATCTCATGGGATCTCTCTCCCACAGCCATAAACAACGTATTCAAAACCCCAAAAGCCATGGCCAAATAAAAAACAGCATAATAAATCCACATAAACTGATCCATCAACTCAATCATATCCACCACAAAAGGCTGCCTCTCCAGCCAAGAAAAAACCTCACAAGACCTTCCCTCAACTTCTTCTCGCAAACCACCCAAAACAACAGACAAATCTCTGTCCTGATTCAAAACCACTGTCACTTCACACACACGTTGACCCAGCCCCAACATACGCTGCGCTGCCCTTTTCGAAATATACACAGTATTCTCATCAAAAATCCCATTCCCTGTATTAAAAACAGCTCTCACGCGAAAAGCCCCAGACCCAATCTCTCCGCTCAACTGCTGAGACATCAACACAACCTTCTTCTTCAGCTTCAAATTCATCCGCTCAGCCAAACGCCGGCCGATCAAAATATCATTCATACTCTTTGCCGACAAAAACAGCCCCTCTTCCACAGCCTCATGCATCACTGAAATCTTCACTTCCTCTTTAGGATCAATGCCCACAATCTTCACCACACGTGAACGACCTGCCACTGACGCCAACCCCTGCACAACCACGCGCTCTGCCCAAGCCTTAACCCGCTGGTCCTTACGCAAAAAACCAAACACTGCCTCATCCGGTTCAAAAGACTTCTCAACAACAGGGTGATCATTAAACCCCTTTCCCATAACTTTCAAATGCCCCTCAAACGTATGAACAGCTGTGGTCTTCATCTGCCCCACCCAAGCCTCAGCAATTCCCATAGAAAACAAAACACCCACCACCCCCACTGTCATGGCGCACAACAAAATAATGGTCCGCACCCTATTCCGCCAAATATTCCGCCAAGACAACTTCAACAGAACCATCTCAAACCCCTAATCCGGACGAACCGGAAATTCAAAATTTAAATATTAAAATGCAAAATGAAAATTTGACACTTGCAAACAGCCTGTTTACCGTCTGAGTCATAAAATATTTTCAGTTAGGAACTAATATGTTAATACCGCAAAGCTTCCACAGGTTTTAATCTGGAAGACTTAATGGCTGGAAAAACAGCCAACACCAATGCCGCAACCAAAACCATGCCGCCGGACCACACAAATCCAGCGCCTGTCAATTTCGGATGCATCAAAGTGCTCAACCCGTATTGACTCATGGCAGCCGCGCTCTCACTCAAATCAATCCCCTTCACCTGATAAAAAAACGTCACTGGCACGCCCAACAAAAACCCAAAAACAACTCCCCCCACTGACAAAATCACTGACTCCCAATAAACCAAAACACCCAACAAAACCGGTTTCATCCCCAAAGACAACAAAACCCCAAACTCCCGTATCCTCTCCATATAGGCCATCAAAAAAGTATTGGCAATCCCAAACCCCACCACCAACACCAACGCAAAATAAAAAAACATCCCGCTATACCAATCAATCTTAATACTCTGCTCCACCCCGGGCAAAAGCGTGGGCCACTCCAACACAGCCGCACGTGAAAGCCCCTTTTCCCTTAACAAATCTCTCAACGCCCCTGCCACATGTTCACGGTCATTGTCATGCGACAAAAGCACAGCCACCTCAGACACAGCTGTGCCCAAAGAAAACGCCTCCTGCACTGTGGCAAGAGGCGCTGCTATAAACATCCGGTCCATATCCCCAAACCCTGATTTCACCAATCCCCGCACATGCAGTTTCCCAGCAGCCAAAGACCCATCAGCGCCCTGACCCAAAAACACAAACTCATCACCCAAGGTCACACCCAAATTCTTAGCCAAACCTGCTCCCACCAGAGCCCCGCGCTTGTCTTGCAGATCCAAAAATTCACCCTCAAAAACAACATCTCTCAACGTTGACATCCTGGCTTCCAGCACAGGATCCATACCGCAAATCAAGGCCCCAAAAGTTCTAGACTCATAACTCACCAAAGCCGCGCCATTCACCCGCGGCGCCACAGCCTGCACCTCCTCAAACCCCTGAATCAACTTCATGATTTCGCCAGGATTCTCCAACTTCCTCGCAATATCCTGCTTCTCCCAATACCCTTTTCGCTGCACCTGAAAATGCCCTGTCCGCAAACGTAAATTATTACGAATCATCTCCTCATAACTGCCTTTCTGCATGGACACAGAAAAAAGCAACAACCCGCTTGCCACGCCCACAGCCAATAGCGTCAAAAAAGACCGTCGCTTATTCCTAAAAATATTCCGAAAAGCAAGTTTAATCATACCCCTACAAACCTTTTAATTTTCGCAAACTGAATGTCCTGGAGCCAATATCTGTCTTAAATGTAATTTTTTTATAAATCAAAGAAGTGGAATAATTTTCCTCTGTCTTATCAAACATCACAAAACGCAAAGGAATCTCCCGGCCCTCAACATTCTGAATATCAGACGTCACATAAAACTTCACCAACTCATTGTCTTCATCAAAATACTCAACCCCTCTTGGCACAAAATTTAACTTCTGCACTTTCAACACCACCTTGCCCCACACCACAGGGGCATCAGGTTTTGGCAAAGCCTCAATCACCCAAAAAAACACACCATCTTCCACGCGCTCATCAACAATCTCATGTGTATAATCCACCACAATACTATCAGCGCGCACCACATCATCATTCGTAAAATCACTCCCCATCCAAGACTGCAGCATCATGGAAGGCGGCAACTTAATCACCCGGTCAATGGCCGGCACATACTGCCACGATTCCCGGCCCTTCTTCAAAAACCCCACACCCTTTTCCTTGGCCGGGGAAAGAATCCTAATCAAAGTCTTCTCTGTCCCCTCAGTCCACGCCTCCATGGTCAAAGACCGCTTCCATTCCGGCCGGGAAATCGTCATGGTCACCTCAGAAAAACTCTTTTCTCCGCGCAAAAGATCATTCCCTCTGCGCACAATCTCTGTGGCAGACAAATGGTCACTGGCATGCACTGGCACACCAACCAAAAAAACAAAACAAAAAAACACACATTTCATAGTATTTAATTATACGCCTTTTTTATATAATTGAGCCACACAAATAAAAGGAATCTCATGAAATTCATAGCTGACCTCCACATCCATTCACCCTACTCCCGGGCCTGCAGCAAAGAGCTCACGCCTGAAAACCTCTACAAATGGTGCCAACTCAAAGGCATCACTGTGCTGGGCACAAGTGATTTCACGCACCCCAAATGGTATCAAGAACTACAAGACAAACTCATCCCAGCAGAACCCGGCCTGTACGCGCTCAAGCCCAATCTCGCCAAAAATATCGACAAAAACATCCCAAACACATGCCGCGCACAAGTGCGTTTCCTCTTACAAGTTGAAATCAGCTCCATCTACAAAAAAAACGGCAAATGCCGTAAAATCCATAATTTGGTGTACGCCCCTTCTTTTGACACAGCCGCAAAAATCATTGCACGTCTAGAAAAAATCGGCAACCTCCGATCAGACGGCCGCCCCATCCTTGGCCTGGACTCAAAAACACTGCTCCAAATCATCAAAGACATCTCTCCGGAAAACCACCTTGTTCCGGCCCATGCCTGGACGCCCTGGTTTGCCATCTTTGGATCCGAATCAGGATTTGACTCACTGGAAGAATGCTTTGAAGACCTCACCCCGGAAATCTTTGCCATAGAAACCGGCCTCTCCTCAGACCCGCCCATGAACTGGCGCCTCACCGGGCTCGACAACATCACGCTCATGTCCAACTCAGACGCGCACTCCCCTGAAAAACTCGCCAGAGAAGGCAACCTCCTGGACACAGACCTCACCTACCAAGGCATCTTCAATGCATTCAAAAGAAAACAAAAATCGCGCGTCATCAAAACACTTGAATTCTTCCCGGAAGAAGGCAAATACCACATAGACGGCCATCGCAACTGCAAAATCAGCCTGCAGCCAAAAGACACGCTCAAACACAAAGGCCTCTGCCCCAAATGCCACAAACCCGTCACAGTGGGCGTACTGCACCGCGTTGAAAAACTCGCAAACCGCCCTGAAGGCCAAAAACCCAAAACCGCCAACAACTACGAACACATTGTCCCGCTCAAAGAAATCCTCGGACAAACACTCAACGTAGGCCCCAGCAGCAAAAAAGTCAACCTGCTCTATCACCAGCTCCTCGCACAATTTGGCAATGAATTTCACATACTCAGGCAAGTCCCCACGGACACAATCCAACAACAAGGACACCCTCTCTTGGCGCTTGCTCTCAACAGAATGCGGCTCGGACAAATACAAGTCAATGCCGGTTACGATGGCGAATTCGGGGTCATCTCTTTGCTCCAAAAAAAAGACTTCACCCCAACCGCCCAAATGGCCCTATTTTAAAGGACTCGCAATGAACAAAAAAAGCACGCTGCTCGTCACGCTTCTCCTCATCCCCGCGCTTAACCACGCGCAGCCTGCTTCACTCAAAACGCCTGACATCTTCAAAAAATTCCAAAAAACAGTTGTCCAAGTCCGCGTGCTCGAAAAAACCACACAAATCAAATCCGGAGTGGGATCAGGCTTCTTCATCTCACCCCAAGGCCACATCGCCACCAACTACCATGTCATAGCCTTTCTTGTACAAAAACCAGCTGAATACAAAGCAGACATAGTCTTCCACGACAAAACCACAGCCGCGGCCACGCTCCTGGACTTTGACGTCGTGCATGACCTGGCCATACTCAAAACCCAATCGCACCAACCCAACCACTTCAAACTCAGCCCCACCAGCCCAGCCAAAGGCACACGCGTCTTCTCCATGGGCAACCCACACGACTTAGGCTTCACCATCGTCGAAGGCACGCACAGCGGCTTCATAGAAAAATCACTCACAGAAAAAATACACTTCACCGGCTCGCTCAACCCTGGCATGAGCGGCGGACCAGCTCTCTTAAGATCCGGACAAGTCATTGGGGTCAACGTGGCCACTGCCGGAAACCAACTCAGCTTTCTCGTCCCCATCAAACACCTCCGCAAACTGCACAAACAACTCACAAACAAAACCACAAAAACCGCGCCAAAACTCTTAACCCGTCTACAAACCCAGCTCACCCAGCACCAAAACAACACCATCCCCACCC
>JANQER010000051.1 GCA_028278255.1 Elusimicrobiota bacterium
CTGTGTGGAGTTTGTGTTCTGTTCATCCGGGACGCGCGTCAGTGGTGGCAGGGTTATTGCTGGCTGTGCCGTGTGGGATGTGTATGAAGCCTGTGGATGTGTGGTTGTGTCATCAGAATTCACGATTTTTGCCTTGGGTGGTGAAAGGCGTGGAAAAAGGATCTGAAAGTGGTTTGTTGAAAGCCATGTGTGTGTTTTTGTCAGTATGGGTTTTGAAATCATTTATTGTTTTTCTGTTTTTTGGGGTGTCAGGCCAGTGGGTGATTGATTTTTTGTTGAGGTGCTGTCCCTTGCGCCTGCTGGAAGCTTTTGATTTTACTGGAAAATTTTTACCTGTGATCGGGTTTTGCGCGGCTTTGAGTTATTTTGTGGATAGGTCCAAAAAAAATTTCCCGTGGTTTGGTAAATTATGAACCAAGATCCAGCCTCATCTGTTCAAATGGGCACAGGGGCAGGCAAGCTGTCTCCCTTTGTATTTTGTGAGGTTTTTGTGCGGTCATTTTTTGTTCAGGCGCTTTGGAATTTTCAGCGCGGGTGGAACTTTGGCTGGTTTTTTTGTTTTTGGCCGGTGTTGAGGCGGTTGTTTCCTGAGCGTGAAGCCCGGGCACGCGCGGCTTTGGATCATTTGGAATTTTTTAGCACGCATCCTTATTTTTTGAATCTTGTTTTGGGCGTGTCAGCTGGTTTGGAAGAGGATTTTTTAGGTGTACGGGACATGCAGCGGGACAATTTGTCAGCTGTGAAGAAGCGGATGTCAGGTCCTTTGGCGGCTTTGGGCGAGTCTTTTTTTTGGGCAGCGGTGCGCCCATTGCTGGCGGTGTGTGCTGTGGCGGCAGGATTTTTTGCGGTGAAACAGAGTTGGTGGCTGGTGCCTATTATTTTTTTGGTTTCTTTTAATACGCTTCATTTGTTGATCAAGGCCGGTGGACTGGCAGCCGGTTATAAATGGAAGTCACAGGTTGTGGGTTATTTGATGAAGCTTGATTTGCAGAAAATTATTCAGGGAATGTTTTTGTTGGGTTTGGGGGTTTGTTTGGGTGGGGTTTTGGTTCAGTGGCTTGCCTCAGGCGCTGAACGCGCGGTGCTGGCAGGGTTTTTGATTGTGGCTTTTTTGATGCTAAGATTGCGGATTTCCGCAACAACTTTTTTTTGTTTGATGGTTGCTTTGTTGACGGGGTATAGGTTGATATGATTGAACGTACTTTTGTTGTTCAGAATAAATTGGGACTCCATGCGCGGCCTGCGGCTATTTTTGTGCAGACCACGCATAATTTTCAATGTCAGGTGCGCGTGATCAAAGATGACCAGGAAGTGGATGGCAAGAGTATTATGGGTATTTTGACGCTGGCCGCTGAATGTGGTTCTCAAGTGACGATCGTGGCTGATGGAGAAGATGAAGAACAGTTGATCAATAAGCTGCAGGTTTTGTTTGAGAAGGGGTTTGATGAAGAATAAAAGCGGCAAAGAGCAAAGGGCATAGGGCAAAGAAAAAGTAGAAGTTCATAGATATTCATGAGAGATTATATTTTGAACATTTTTATAAAAGTATTTGAAAACGTTAATGATAAAACAAGAAACAATACTCATTTAGCATTTAGCATATTAAATTCAGCATTTAGCAATGAAAAGATGAGAAACGTTTAAATGCTTTCTCAATGTCGAATAAGTTTTTCAGAGATTGATAATGCTAACTGCTAAATTTGCAATGCTAAATGAGTATTTCATTTGCAGTCCCGAATTTACATTTCCGGTTTATCCGGGTTAGGATTTAGAGCTTAGAATTTAGGATTTTTGAGGTTGAAGATGAGTCTTTCCAGCAAGCATATCACATCGTCAGGCAGGGTTTTTCATGGGATTGCGGCATCGCCGGGAATCGCCATTGGAAAGGCTTTTGTGATTGAGAACATGGATTTGGCTGTGGGCCGGTGGCAGGTGCCGCCTGAAGCAGTGAAAGCTGAGGTGGCGCGGTTCCGTTTGGCTGTGGCAGACACGCGTAAGGAGATGCTGGCCACGCAGCAGAAAATTCTAAAGCTTTTGGGAAAGACACATGCCCGTTTGATTGAGGCGTATTTGCTGATTTTGGAGGATCCGTTGATCAGCAAAGATGTGGTGAAGAATATTTCGCAGAATCGGGTGAATGCGGAGTTCGCTCTTTCAGAAGCTGTGGCCGGGGCTGTGAAGGCATTGGAATCAGCTTCAGATGAGTATTTTCGCGAGAGACGGCATGATGTGCTTGACGTGGGGCGCAAAATTCTTTTGCATTTGCTGGGCCATCAGGTGCGCTCTGCGGATGAGCTTGAAGAGCCTTCTATTGTGGTGGCGCATAATTTGACGCCTTCTGAGACTGTTCATATGAAGACGAATTTTGCCGAAGGATTTGTCACGGACATCGGCGGGAAGACGTCTCACACGGCGATTTTGGCGAATTCTTTGGAGATTCCGGCTGTGGTGGGACTGCATGAGATCACGCGCCATGTGCGCCGCGGCGCCATGCTGATT
>JANQER010000058.1 GCA_028278255.1 Elusimicrobiota bacterium
TTTCCTGAATAGACCCATTGGCATAAAAAGACAATGGCACATTAAACAGCTTTCTTTTGCTGCCTTCATCAATATACGCCAAAACACCGTCTTCAATAAAAAAATCATGAAACCAAAGTTTGGCCGGACTGATGGTGCGGTTTTTCTTCTGCTCGACCAGCCTTTGACGGATATGCTGAATCATGCGCCACACATCCATCTCCCCATTGGCCTGCCGCCGCAAAAAAACCCGCGGTTTCAAAAAAACAACTTTTTCCACATGAATCTTTTCTTCAAAAAAAGAACCGAAAGACAGATACATCTTGACCTGAGGCCCTGTCATCATGGGCTGCCCATTGTTGTCTTGAAGCATGACCTTCTCTCCCAAAAGACACGGCGGGAAAAAAGACCATTCTGTTTTGCCAATAGACACATCGCGCGCCAAGAATTTGGCAAGAGCCTTTTCTGTCAGGGCTCTCACTTTCTCAGGCGGCATAAAATAATTAAGCGCCACAGGCATGCCCGCCAACAACAGAGCCGCGAAAATCACCAGAAGCGCTAAAACACGCACGATATATTTAATGGGAGAGAATAAAGTCATAAAGGATTAATCAAAATAATAGCATTTAAAAATGGGGTCTGCTGCGAAATGCTTTTTCCCTTCAAATTCCCTCTCCTGTCTCCGACGGGAGGGCTTCACGAAGTGAAGGGTGAGGGCCTAAATAGGCTATTTCGCAACTGACCCAAACAGGTTTTACATTTGGCTTTCTGCTCTTAAAAAGCGATAATGGAGCATAACCGTCCCGGCTGACGGCTGAGCCGGGAATCATGTCAAATAAAAGACAGTGGGTTTTATACAGTCATTTTAGTATTTAAAATTTAGAATACTAAACTTGCAATTTCTTTCAGCCATCCCGATTCACCCAGACAGGAAAGGCACGCATGAAATATTTGTATTGTTTTATCGTCAGTTTGGTTCTTCTTCTCACGCACACACACATACCGCGTGTGTCAGCTGAAGACAATATTGTTTCTTTGCAGGTGGCCTGGAACAACCCATTCAACCCCTTAAAGAATGAAACCACACGGTTTGACTTTTTTATTCATGGAAAAGACAGCGCTGTTAAACTTTTTATATTTGCCGTAGACGGCCGTTTTGTGCGCCAACTCACTGATCAACTGGCCCTCGCCAATGTTCAGTATTCCATTCCCTGGGACGGACGCAGTGAAAACGGCCAGGTTGTGGCTTCCGGCACATACTTTGCGGTTCTCTATGCCGGGGCTCACCGCAGAATCCAACGTGTGGTTGTGGTGAACAGATAAAAACAATGACATTGGACATTCGACATTGGAAACTGATTCTACTCTTGCTCATATGCCCATGTTCATTCTCTTGGGCAGATTCCGGGGCAGGGGCATTTTTGCGTATCCCAGTCGGAGCCAGAGCCATAGCCATGGGAGAAGCCTTTGTGGCTGTGGCAGATGACGCCCAATCCCTTTTCTGGAATCCAGGCGGCATATGCGTTGCTCGCGCGCCTTCTGTATACACCAGCCATTTGTTTTATTTTGATCAAACCTCTATAGACACCCTGGCCACAACACGTCCCACACTCTGGGGAGGCGTGGCTGCCGGCACCCGCTGGCTCACTGGTCCCAGTCTGGCAAAAATAAAAAACAACGCCACCATAGGCGAATTCACGCCTTTGGAAAGAACCGCTGAATTCGGACTTGCCTTGGGCAAAAAACAATTCGGCATAGGCATGACAGGCCGGTACTATGAATCCCTCATTGGCAGCCAAAAAGCCATAGCCCTTATGGGAGATCTCGGTGTTTTACAGACTTTTCAAGAAGGACGTTACAGCTGGGGGCTGGCGCTTCAAAACATTGGATCGCCTTTTGGTTTTGGTTCTGACAATGCCAGCCACAGCCGCACAGCCCGTCTCTGGAGAATCGGGGCCGGGTATCAACCCAACAATCATTTTCTGCTGACCGTTGAACACCAAAAGCCCCGCTGTCTTCAAGGTGAAACCCATGCCGGGTTTGAATTCCGGCTCACACCCGGCTTTGCTGTTCGCTCAGGCTACTTATATCAGCCCAAACAGTACACAAAAACATCAGACACCTTTGACAATTGGCGTTTTGGCACAGGCATGCGCATCAGAAACCTTCATGTGGATTATGCTTATGCCATGACCCCTTCTCTTGGGGCCTCCCATCATATCTCCTTGCAATTCCGCTTTCTCGGTCTCACAGAACTTGAACAATCCGGCCGGCTTTCTTTGACAGCCAACCCGGCTTATTTCTCTCCCAATCAAGACAAGAAAAAAGATTCCGTGTTTTTTTTCCTGGGCACAGAAGGCGTAAAACATATTTCAAAATGGCGGATTGACATACGCAACAGGGACGGGAAAAGGGTCAGGCGAATTGGCGGACGCGGCGCTGTGCCCGGACTCATTGAATGGAATGGCACAGACAGCACAGGCCGTGTTGTGACTGCCAGGGGATATATTGTTCAGGCACGCGTGTGGGGAGAAAAATATCAAGCCATTTCCGCACCGATTCGCATTGTTTTGGATTTAACAGCGCCTCAATGCAAAGCCAAGAGCGACACAAACATCATTTCTCCGCAGAGCCGCACAATGGTCAACCAGTCCCACATCTCTCTGCAAGCCGCAGACAACAGCCTGCTTTCCCATTGGGAAGCTGTTGTCACTGCGCACAACACACCCTCAAATATTGTCCAAAAAAGCAGCGGTCCATTCAAAAGAAACAAAGCGCATTTTGTCTGGGACGGCGCCCAATACACCAAAACAAAGAGCGCCTTTATCAACAAAACAATAGTGCCCAACGGCCTTTATGACATCAGTCTTAAAGCTTATGATAAGGCAGGCAATGCCTCTCCCCCGCACGTCATCCCGGTCAAAGTCAATGTGCAGGCAGAGCTTGTGCTTCAGGAACTTATAAACGACCTGGGCATCAAAGAAATCCCATCAGGCTATTCCTTTATTCTGCCCAGCCACAAGATATTCAAAACCCACAGAAGCCGCCAAGTGGTCGACGGAATAGACCATTTGAAAATTGACATCCTGAGGTTGTTACGCGCTTTTCCGGACCACAAAATCATCATCAAAGCGCAGACAGGCTCTGAAAAAAACGCGCACAAAAGATCCGCACTTGCCAGCGCACAAGCCTGGACTCTCTACAACATCCTCCTCAAAGGCGGCATTTCAGCCATTCGCATGGAAGTTCAAGGAAAGGCAGGCGCCCTCGGAACAATAAATCACATCAAAATCCTCCTCATTGCCCCCAAAAAAGGACCGATTGATATACCTTAACAGATAGACCAAAGACCATAGACCACAGACCGAAGACCATAGACTTGAAACCAATAACAAAACACAGACCATAGACCATAGACCGAAGACCATAGACTTGAAACCAAATAACTAACCTATAATCTTTTTAGTCTTTGGTCTTTGGTCTTTGGTCTTCGGTCTTCGGTCTGTGGTCTTCGGTCTGACTAATCAGTCTTTCATGACTTTGCGGACGGTTTGGATGAATTCTTCTTTCTCAAGAGGTTTGGACATGAACACATCAGCCCCAACCTCAGCGGCTTGCTTTTGGTCAGCGGGAAAATTCTTCACTGACACAACCAGCACTTTGGTGTTTTTGGTGCGGGGATCATTCTTGATTTGATGACAAACCGCAATCCCATGCACTTCAGGCAGCATAAGATCCAGAACCACCAAAGCCGGCTTGTGCAGCTTAACCATTTCAATGGCTGTGTTGCCGTCATGCGCCAGAACGGTTTTATAGCCAATGGAACGCACGTAAATCTCCAACAAGCGGATAGTGGCTTCATCATCTTCAACAATCAAGACAGTCTTTTCTTTTTTATCAGCATGTTTCATTACAAAGGGATCTCCTGAATAAAGAATAAAGAGTTCTGACACATAAGTCAATAGGCCAAAAAAAATGTTTTTTCTTGGAATTTGGTTATTTCCGGTTTATCCGGGTTAGGTTTTTTTTATCAGGATCAGGACATGGCTCTTTGGCGCAGTTTTTTCAGGGCACGGCCTGCATTGGGTTCGCCAAAAACAGCATTGCCTGCCACCAGCACATCAGCGCCGGCCTGCACTGCCGGCAAAACCGTGTCAAGATTGATCCCGCCATCCACTTCCAGCCGGCAAGACAGCTTTCCCTGCGAAATCCGCTGGCGCAGCCACTGCAATTTGGGAAGCATATCAGGCATAAAAGACTGCCCGCCAAAACCCGGCTCCACAGTCATCACCAGCGCCAAATCCAAATATTTCAAATACGGGGCTATTTTTTGAACAGGTGTTTTGGGCCTAATCGTCATTCCTGCCTTGCACCCGCACTTTTTAATCAAATCAATTGTTTTTTTCGGATGCGTACAAGCTTCCCAATGCACTGTTAAGAAAGAACTGCCTGCTTTGGCAAAAGCCGGAATATACTTGTCCGGATTGTCTATCATCAAATGCACATCCAAAGGCGCTGTGGCATATTTTTTCAGCCATTTCACCACCACAGGCCCAATCGTCAGATTCGGCACAAAATGCCCGTCCATCACATCCACATGCAGCCAATCAGCGCCGGCCCGTTCAATCCTTTTCACCTCATCAGACAACCGCGCAAAATCCGCCGACAAAATAGACGGCGCAATTAAAACATTTTTTGCCTTCATCAAATTATCCTCTCTATCGGGCGCAGGTGACTATGTCGCTGTACCATGCCGCTAGGCATGGTACAGGTTTGTAGACTGTATATGGTCCCTGCTTGCAGGAAGGGAGCAGCGCCCTTACAACAATGTATTTCCATTGAATTTCTACGAATTTCCATGAATTTCTTTTTTTTATTTTATTCCAACACCCTTTCTTCAATGAGCACTCCATTCACAAAAATGCGCGCCCGGGCCAAACCCTTGGGCACCACCGGCACCCGAATCCATGAATCAGCATCCTGATATCTCTTAAAAACCTCACGCTCTTCTTTTTCATCCCGCACCACAATGCGCACTTGCACGCGGCCTGAGCCG
>JANQER010000108.1 GCA_028278255.1 Elusimicrobiota bacterium
ATGCAGAGGCCCCGGGTGCCGCCGGAAAACCGGCCGTCTGTGATCAGGGCCACGCGCAGCCCAGCGCCCGCAATGGCGGCTGTGGGGCTGAGCATTTCCTGCATGCCCGGACCGCCTCTGGGGCCTTCGTGACGGATAATCACCACATCTCCGTTTTTGATTTTGCCTTTGAGGATACCGAACAAAGCTTGTTCCTGGCTTTCAAATATCACGGCCGGGCCTTCAAAAGTCATCATGTCATCGGCCACACCGGCTGTTTTGAGCACTGCGCCTTTGGGCGCCAGATTGCCGAATAGGATTTTGAGCCCGCCGGTCTGTGAAAAGGCCTGGTCCAGCGTACGAATAATATGGCCGTCAGGCGCAGGTGCGCCTTGAAGAACGTCTTTGAGCGTGCCTGTGACTGTTTTGGCTGCGGGGTTGAGGGTTTTGTTGGTTTTGGCAATTTCTTTTAATATGGCCCCTATGCCGCCGGCAGAATGCACGTCTTCTATATGAACCTCCGGCCGTGAAGGGCTGACCTTGCAGATGCAGGGTGTTTGCCTGGCCAGGTCATTGAGTTTTTTGAGGTTATAAGGAATGCGCGCTTCATGCGCCAGCGCCAGTGTGTGCAGCACAGTGTTGGTGGAACCGCCCATGGCCATGTCGCAGATAAAGGCATTGTCAATGGATTGTTTGGTGACAATGTCTCTGGGGCGCACATTTTTTTGAATGCATTTCTGTAAGACATACGCGGCTTGTTGAACAAGCTCTTCTCTGTCAGGGTTTGTTTTGGTTTGGGTTTTGGTCTGGTCAGTCCATGTTTCAGCCGGAATAGTGCCGTTCCCCGGCAAAGCCAGGCCAATGACTTCCCCCAGGCAGTTCATGGAATTGGCTGTGAACATGCCGGAACAGGAGCCCTTTCCCGGGCAGGCTTTGTCAGCCAAAGAACAAAGCGCTGATTCTGTCATTTGACCAACAGCATGTTTTCCCACGCCTTCAAATGTGGAGATGAGGTCAGACCCGTCTTGTCCGGCCAGCATGGGCCCGCCTGATACATAAACCGCCGGAATGTTGAGCCTGACCATGGCATTGAACATGCCCGGCACGATTTTGTCGCAATTGGCCACGCCAATCCACCCGTCACAGGGATGCGCGCCGATAATGGTTTCTATTTGATCTGCAATCAACTCGCGGCTGGCCAGAGAATATTTCATGCCAAAATGGCCCATGGCAATCCCGTCACAAATAGCGCCGCCCACATTGCAATACCACACATTATACCCGAGCTGCTTAAGTTCTTTTTCCAAAAGGCGCCCCAAATGGTCCAAATGCGCATGGCCCGGGATATGCGTGGTGTATGAGTTGATAATGGTGACAAAAGGCTTTTTTCGTTCAGACACATTCCGGATAACACCGGCAGCCTTCATCAGAGAAGCAGCCGGAAGCATGTGCGCCCCTGTCCCCACAATACGGCTTCCCTTTTCCCGTATTTTTTGTATGCCTTCATTGATGTCAATTTTTTTCATTTTTTCTTCTCAAGGTCACCACGGATGAGCACGGATAAACACGGTAAAACAAAAACATTAAAATTGAATAAAAAGTTTTAAAAGGTTTACCGTGCACATCCGTGGTTTTATTTATTTTGTGGCGGCTGTTGGTGCGGCTTGGTCGCCTGAGATGGGGCAGGAGACTTTGCATTTGCCGATGCAAAAGCCAATAATCAAACCAACCACCAGCAAGATCACCGGGAGTATGAATTTTTTGCATTTGCAGTCTGATGTGGTGCAGCATGATGCGCTTTGATTCTCTTTTTGATTTTCTTCCATAAGTGGCCTCCATTTTTGTATATTATATTTCTACTTCCATATTATCATTTATAGGGATGGGGCGTAAATGTCCAAACTGAAAAATATTGTTGGTCAGTGCCAATGTCATTGTGTTCGAACAGGCTGGGGATACGACAGCCACAGGCTTGTGGCAGGGAGGAGGCTTGTTTTGGGCGGGGTGGAGATTCCTTTTGCCAAGGGATTAAAAGGCCATTCAGATGCTGATGCAGCGGTTCATGCAGTGATTGATGCTTTGTTGGGCGCTGCCGGCATCGGGGATATTGGACAATGTTTTCCGGACTCTGACCCCCAATACAAAGGGGCTGACAGCATTGTGCTTTTAAGAAAGACGCAAAAAATAATAGCGCCTCAATGCCGTGTCCAGCATATTGACGTGACCATCCTGGCAGAGGCCCCGAAGATCGGGCCTTATAAGCAAAGAATGCGCGCCAGAATCGCGCATGCCCTTGATATTAAAGTCGAGAATGTGAATGTGAAAGCCAAAACCAATGAAGGCATGGGTTTTGTGGGCAAAAAGCAAGGCATTGCTGCCATGGCCGTGGCCACAGTTTATAAAAGGTCGCAGGGAACGGCCGCAACCGTTCCCTGCAGAAAATTGATATGAAACAATTATTAATTCATAACACATTAACAGGGAAAAAAGAAGTTTTTAAACCCATTGATCCAGGGCAGATCAAGATGTATGTGTGCGGGGTGACGCCCTATGATGAGTGCCACCTGGGGCATGCGCGGTGTTATGTGACATTTGATTTTGTGCGCAGGGCCTTGAAACGGCTGGGGTATACTATTCTTTACGTGCAGAATTTTACGGATATTGATGACAAAATTATTGCGCGTGCCAATGAACGGAAAGAGCCGCCCATGGGGCTGGCCAATCGGTTTATTAAGGATTATTTTGACAGGATGGATCAATTGAATGTGCTGCGGGCGGATGTGTACCCGCGCGTGACCGGGCATGTGCCGCAGATTATTGACTTTGTGAAGACATTGGTGGAGAAAGGCAAAGCCTATGTTTTGGACGGAGATGTGTATTATTCCGTCAGGGAGTTTGCTGATTACGGCAAGCTGTCCAAACGGTCTTTGGCAGACCTGAAATCCGGCGCGCGTGTGGGCGTGGATGAGCGGAAGCAGGATCCATTGGATTTTGCGCTTTGGAAATCTGCCAAGCCGGGCGAGCCTTATTGGGAATCTCCCTGGGGCAAAGGCCGGCCCGGGTGGCACATTGAGTGTTCTGTGATGAGTTTGGTGAATTTGAAAACCGAGACATTTGATATTCACGGCGGGGGTTTGGATTTGGTTTTTCCGCATCATGAAAATGAGATCGCACAGGCAGAAGGCTGTACAGGCAAGCCGTTTGCGCGGTTTTGGATGCACAATGGGTTTGTGACGGTGAACAAGGAAAAGATGTCCAAATCTTTAGGTAATTTTTTTACCTTGGGTGATATTTTTAAAAAATTTGAGCCCCGTGTGGTGCGGTGGCTTTTGTTGAGCCAGCATTATAAATCGCCTTTGGAATTTTGTGATGCGCTTTTGGAATCTGCGCAAGACCGGCTGCTCAATGTGGAAGAGGCGCTGCAAAGGTTGACAGCGACTCTCAAGGCTTCTTCGAAAATAGACGCGGATGACACTGAATCTGTTGAAAAAGATTTTGCGGATTTTGAGCGGGATTTTGAAGCGGCTTTGTCTGATGATTTTAACAGCGCGCAGGCTTTGGCTGTGGTGCATGAGTTGTTGGGGGCTTTGAGTGCACGGGTGTCTGCGGGCAAGCCGATTTCTCGTCAAGCCATTTTGCGCGGCGTGGCAATGATACGGGACGCGCTGGAAGGGGTTTTTGGCGTTGAACTTGATTTGGAATCCAAAGACGATGGCCATGGCATGGTCAAAGATTTGGTGGATCAAAGGGATCAAGCCAGAAAGTCTAAAAATTGGGCAGAGGCTGATCGCTTGAGACAAGAGCTGTCTGCGATGGGCGTGACAGTGGAAGACACGGCGCAGGGGCCGAGGTGGTGGAAGAAATAGTTGGTTGAAACATTGTCTGAATGAAATTGGAAGTTCATTGTCGTAGGGGCGGGCCTTGTGTCCGCCCTTGCAGACAGGTTATGTAGAATTAAAATGCTATGATAAATAATTCTTCTGATGATTTTGTTTATGGCAGGCAGCCGGTGCTTGAGCTTTTGCGCGCGCCTGATAAGTTACGCGTGAATAAATTGTGGCTGCTCAAGGGCGTGAGCGGGAGCAGCGTGGAGGACATTCTTCAACTGGCCCGGGAAAAAGGCGTGGTGTTTCAGTGGGTGCATCGCGACCGCATCGGACAGATGTCCAAAGGCGCGAATCACCAGGGTGTGGTGGCGCGCGTGTCAGGTGTTGACTATGGGTCTTTGGAAGATGTGTTGTGTTCTAAAACCCGTTCTCCATTGGTTTTGCTGGATGGGATTGAAGATCCCCATAACTTGGGCGCTATTATGAGAAATGCGGCTTTTTTTCATGCAGCAGCAGTGGTGGTGCCTCGTTGGCGGTCTGCCGGATTGAGCGGCGCTGTTTTGAAAGCGTCTGCAGGCGCTTTGGCCAAGGTGCCTTTGGTCCAGGTGACCAATATGGCGCAGACAATTTTGGATTTGAAAAAAAAAGATTATTGGGTTTATGGGGCGGATATGGAGGGGGAATCCTGTGATTGTTTTTCATTTAATGACCCGTTTGCCCTTGTGATAGGCGCAGAGGGAACCGGATTGCATAGATTGGTGAAAGAGAGATGCGATGCTTTGGTGAGTATAAGAGGGTCCGGAAGAATGGAATCTTTGAATGCTTCTTGCGCCTCAGGGGTGTTGTTGTATGAAATAGGCAAAGAGCACAGAGCATAGGGCAAAGAGAAAAGTCGTAGAGGCGGCCCTTGCGGCCGCCTATTTAGATCACAAGGGTCTGGCTGAAAGACAGATTCCCGCCTGATCAAAAGGAAAAGGCGTGTGTTTTATTGTGAAAAATTTTTTGGGTTTTCCGATTTCAAAAATCCGTCATTTTGTTGTTCAACATAAGGTTGTGTTGTTGTTTCTCCTCGGGCTATGGGTCTGGCAATTCATTCTGATGAGCACCTGGCTGTACAAAGACCAGAGCCCTCCTCAGTGGGATCAGTCTGTTCATTTGTCAACATCTCTTCATTACAAACACGCGCTTTCTTCTCTTTCCTTGACCGATATGATTGTGCCCCCGCGCTACCCGGGCCATCCGCCTTATCCGCCTTTTGTGCATTATGCCATGGTGCCTCTGCTTTTTATGTCTGATTGGACAGGCATTCCGCCTGAAGATGCCGTCACTTTGGTGAATCTGTTTTTTATTGTATTGTTGAGCTTTGGCGCATTTTTATTGGTCCAGGACTGGCGGGGACACGAAGCGGGTGTGTGTGCTGCTTTTTTAACAGGGTTGTGTCCGCCTTTGCTGGGGTATTCTCATGAGCCGCTGGTGGATTTGGGCCTGGCCGCATGGGTGGTGATGGCCTATGCGTGCTGGCAGAGGAGCGATCATTTTTATGATCGATCATGGTCATTGGGTTGTGGCGCGGCTTTTGGATTGGGATTGTTGAGCAAGTGGACTTTTATGTTTTATGTGGCGCCCATTCTATGGGACATGGGAAAGGTTGTGTTTAAAAAATACCAGGCGCCTATGAATAAGAACGGCTGGGGCGCTATTGGGATTGGCGCTCTTTTGGCAGGACCATGGTACAGCGTGAATATTTTTTCTGTATTGCCGCGGATTGTCCGGGCCGCTTCTTTGGGGGCGCAGGAAGGGGATCCGTCTGTGTGGAGTTTGGCGTCTTGGGCTTGGTACCCTAAATTGTTGTGGCATGATTTGTTTTTGTGGGGCATTGTTTTGGGGATATCCGGTCTTGTGTGTTTGGTGTTTTTTAGGCCAAAGCATTTTTGGGTGTTGGCCTGGTGGTTTTTGGGCGCTTATGTGGTGTGGTCATTGGTGTCTAACAAGAATCCGAGAGATATTTTCCCGGCTTTGCTGGTTTTTCCTTTGGCAGCGGCTTTTTTGCCGAAACGCGTCAATGTCATGGCAGCGGGTTTGAGCGTTGTTTTTTCATGGCTTGTGACATGGAATTATGTGGGACATGCAATGCCGGCACAACCCTTTCCTTGGCCGTTGGAAGCGATTGTTCAAAAAGCGGCTGAGAGCCGCGGCCCCCTGTCAGACCCATTGAGTGTTTTGTCTTTGCCGGCCAATCATGATTATTTGAATGGCAATAATTTGCGCTGGACAGTGGAGAAGATGGGTTTGGATGATGTGATTGTGCCCCGCACCAAGATCTCCAGGCTCGGGCAGTTCAGTGAGTTTGTTTTAATGAAAACAGGGGCTTTGGGACCTGCCGGGACAATTGCGCGGCATGAAGAAGTGCGGAAAGAAATATTGGCCAAGCCAGGCTGGTTTGGCAGAGCTTTTGTTGAGTTAGAAAGGTGGGCCCTTCCGGACAAATCAGAAGCTGTTTTGTTTCATCGGCGGAAAAACATAAAGGGTTTGGCGCCATATCAGGCATTGTCTCAAGTGCTGCCGCATGTGTCATTTGAAGGGTTGCGCGTGTATGAGGACAGACATTATGTGCAAAGGGCAAATCAGAAAACAGCAGAGAGGACCTGGTTGGTTGTCAGAGCCAGGAAGATGGTGTTGAAATCTTTGGAGTTGACAAATGTGCGATTGGCGCTGAATGGGTTTTTGGCGGTTGAAAATGAGCGCAGGGAGCCATGTTTGCTGCGTTTGCATGAGGTTTTTGTGGAATCAGCCAGGATATCAGAAAAAGCTGTGGCGGATTTTATCCGCAGCCGGGCCAAAAACGTAAAAAATGTGCAGGTTGAATTTTTAGAGAAGAATCAGTTGTCTGTGCAAGGACAGATAGGTGTTGTGCCCTTGCGTGTGCTGATGGAATTGGGCTATCACCAGGAAGACACAGGAGAGCCGTTCCTGCGTGTCAAACTGGTGAAGCTTAAAGCAGGAGGCGTTCCCTTGCCTTTGTTTTTTTTGGGCGGCTTGTGTGAGAAGTCTGTGCGCCTCACACCGAGCCGGGGCATGCCTTTTTTTGTGTATTTTTCAGGATTGTCGACTGTCGGGCATGATCTTGAGATCAAAGAAAAAAAACCAGGCTCTTCTCATGGGCCAAAAGAAAAGAAATGAAGAAATACAATTAATAAAATATTTGTTATTATGGCATAAGGATATAGGAAAATAGTAATATTTATGTCATATGTAGAAGTCGTTAATTCTTAACCGAGGTCAATTATATGCTGAAAAAAAATATATGCGGATTTTTGTCTGTTTTTTTAATGGTGAATCAAATCTCCGGTTTGGTTTGGTCGGCGCCTCAACCTTTGGGCGAAGATTTAATGCGGGAATTGTTGTTTGAGGAGTTTTTAGCCATCACAGCTTCTGCCAAAGAAGAGCCTTTGGATGAAGCCCCGGCTCATATTTATGTGATCACAGGCCATGAAATGATGGCCCGCGGGTATCGGACCCTGACGGATTTATTTAAAGATCTTCCGTCAAGCAGTGTGATTCAGTATGCAGGCGATTCAGGTGATTTCCCTTCCCCTTCCGGATTGACTCTTCATCGGGGAACTTTGGGCGGATTGAAACTGATGATCAATGGCATGGAAATTGATCCCAAGCATGGCATCAATATCCGTTTTGAAGAGAGATTCCCCATTGAAGGGATTGAGCGGGTGGAATTTATCCTCGGTCCTTATGCGTCTCTTTACGGACGAAGTTCTTATTCAGGGGTTTTGAATGTGATCTTAAAAACCGGAGAGGCGATTGAGGGCGGAAATGTTTATGCGCTTGCGGGGGATGACGGACAACTGCAGAGTACATTCCTTTTCGGGGAAAAATACGGACCATGGGATTTTTATTTGTCACTTTTCAAAAATTATAGCAAAGACGGCCTTGATTTGGCTGAGGATTACCCTGGTATCTATGGGATTGAGAGACGCCGGCAAGGTGTGTTTGATGGAGCCCCTGTGGCTTTTGGTTCTGAAGTGAGCACGGATTATATTGTGCCGTGGGACAATCATGAGGTTTATTACCGCATGTCGCATGACAAAGGATTGGATTTAGATATACAGTGGAACAGGGTCAAAGGCGCCAATATTAATGGCCGGTACAATCCTTTGGGTTATGTGGCGTCTCATGATGCTCATCACCAGGCTCCTGTTTTTAATGCCAAACTCAAATATGTTTTTGATACAGACAGAATGCATTCCGAAACTTCAGTGGCTTATCAAAGCTGGTATTTGAAGGCCCAGAATGTTTATATTGCAGACCCGGCGGCATTGGTGAAGCATATGTATTCAAAGGCCAGGGCATTTGATTTTAATCAATCATTGCGATATTCCCTCAGCGAAAAAAACGAAATTTATTTGAGTGTGGCCCATGAAACCACACGGGAATGGACCATGAACACGAGCTTCAGCGGATGGCCCAAGCTGCCTGTTTTTTTTACAACGCGTTATTTGAATGTGTCTGTTCAGGATGAGATCAAACTGACTGATACCGTTAAAACTGTGGCAGGCGTGATGTATGAAAACTCGAATAAATTTGATGACGTGTTTCTGCCCAGATTGTCTTTTATGTGGAATCCCAATCAGAAAACCGCGCTTAAACTTTTGTATGGGCATGGGTATGTTGTTCCGGACAAGTCTTTAACAGTGGATCAGCCTACAAGCACCGGCGTGGTGAAAGGAGCGGATGATTTGGATCCTACGAGTATCGTGTCTTATGATGTGCAGTTGATTTATAAGGTGAGTGACAGGTTAAAAACTTCTGCCTCTGTTTTCTATACGATACAGGAGGATTTTACAGGCGCCGTTTCAGACCCAACCATGCCGGCGCCTTACAACAGTTATTACACGAATATTGATGGTGACAAAGAGGCTTTTGGCGGGGAATGGGAAGTGGAAGCCATTGTGACAGATGCAATCAGAGGTTTTTTCTATTATGCCCATGTGGACGGCCATGCGCGCACTGTGGATGGGTCCGGAAATCCAACCAGCCAGGACGGGGTTGTGTTTGCGCCCCGGCATCAGCTGAAAGTGGGGATTCATTTTTTGCTGTGGCAAAAGAAAATGAATCTTTATCTGCATGATTTATATACCGGAAGTTCCGGCAATTGGACAGGCGAGGCCAAATCCAGAACAGGCGGGTATAATCATTTTGATGTGAATATCAAAACCACGGAAAAATGGCACAGCCGGTTTTCCCTTTCCGCGGGCATTAGAAATGTGTTCAATAAGGAAGGGTTTTACACCAAACCGCTTTTTGATCCTTATTTTATTGATGTGCCTGTGCGAAAACGTTATTGGACAATACAGGCCGGATATAAGTTTTAGTTCCTTTTTTTGATTTGCTAAATCAATTTTCTGGTTTCTTTTTTTATATTTCCCTTGAACCTGCTATTATGCGGGTATAGAATTGTAGAGTACATTTATTATATATAAGTGTTATGTTTATGCTTCGCTTTGATATTTAATTATGTGAATCCAGTTCATCCGGGTGAGGAGTTGGCTTTGTCTTTATCCATTACACAGAATTCAGTCCAAGCGCTTTCAGATGAGGAATTGGCGTCTTACCACAAAATCTTGATGGACCATATCCGGAAAATCAGTCGTCTGGATGCTGCGGCTTTGAAGGATGATTTAAAAGTGACAAGCGGGGAAAAGGTGCCGGTTTTTGAAGTCACTGTGCGGACCTTGCTTGAAACCCGGGAGGCCAAGCTTGAACCAGTGGTTCGTCCTTGTCCGCCTGATTTTAAACCTTCCGGTGAGGCGCCGCTGACCAAAGACAAGATCAATATCTGGGATTATCCATCAGAGGCGCGTGAAGATTTTTCTCCGCACAGAGGGTCTTATTTGATTCCTGCCACACAGCAGGCCAAAGACTGTAAGGATTGTTTGCAAAAGGGACAAAGCAGCTGCAAAGATTGTTTTGGGAAGGGGGAGGTCAATTGTGAAGTTTGTTTAGGCGCAGGTTCGCAGCAGTGTCATTTTTGTAAAGGCCAGGGCAAGACAGCCTGTCTAAAATGTGACGGGCAGGGAAAGTTCAGCGCGCCCGGCATGACCAACAAAGTCACTGGCGCGTGCGAGGCTTGTAACGGCACAGGCAAATTTCCTTGCACACGCTGCGTGAAAGGGAAAATTGATTGTACGGCGTGCGGTACAACAGGAAAAAAACCTTGTGAGACTTGTGAAGGCAAAGGGCAAATTGTTTGCAAAACCTGCAAGGGGGCTAAAAAATTTTTAACAGGCTTGGCTTTTGCGTCAGAGTTCAGAAGCGCTGAGTCATCGGGCCGTTTTTCTGTCGGCGCTATGTCAAAAGTGGTTTTGGATTTGGCTTTGTCTCAAAAGGAGCCGGCCGGGGATTTGGAGGCCGGACTGGGCGGTTCTTTGCAAAAAGAGATTGAAAGCGCGCCTCTCCCTGATTCAATCATGACATCATTTTCCGAGGTGGTGAAAAAGGCGGCCCCTCTCAATACAGTCACCACACGTACGGTGAGACAAAAATTGACATTGTCAGAGGGCGAGATCGTTTGCGTGAAAGGCTTGTATGCCAATCAGGAGTTTGTTTATTGGATTCAGCCCAAAGCAGACCAGGGAAACATATATGCGGAAAAGGACCCTCTGGCGAATTTGGGCGAGTCAGCCGCGGGCGTGGCGCAGCAGGCCGTGTCTGCCGGCGATTGGGAAACAGCAGTGGAGTCTGCTGAGGAAACCTTGTCTTTTGAAAGCGGGAATGCCAGCGCCAAAAGTATTTTGAGTGATTGGCGGAAAAAAGTGTTCATAGAAACAATTGGTTTGGTGTCGGGCGTGGGGCTGATTTTTGCGGGATTGTCCGGGTTGTACACATTGTTCTTTGAAAAGGGGCTGCATAAAATCATGGCTGCCGGTGTGTCGGGAGTGATGTATGCAGGAATAGGCGTGGGATTGGGCTTTGCTCTTTTGCCATTGACCCGGCGGATGTTTCAAAAGAAAATACGCTGGGGGGTTTGTGTCGGCGCGCCTTTGGTGTTTATGCTTTTGTTTTTAGGCGTGACGCGCGGTTTGCTGGCTTGGAATCCATTGAAAGCTTTTGATCAGAAATCTTTGAAGAAGGAAATGAAAGAAAAATTAAAACACGGCGTGGGCAATCGTTATTGGGAGCCTGCGCATCGGGATCTTCAGGATTTGTATGATAAATACAAGGACACACAGGTGGATTTGTCAAAGCTGAACGAGGATCTGGCCAAAATGGAGATGCTGAAAACCAAGATGGAAAAACTGACGCGTGAGTTTCAGGAAAAACTGGATAAAATTTATTATTCCAATAAATATGTGCCGACAAAGGTGAAGCAGATTCAGAAGCTGAAAGAGTATTACAGCCTGCGCGGGGTGGATGTTTCTCCTGCGGACAAAATGCTCAAGGAACTGAAGTCTCGAAAGACAAAAAATATTTCCCGGACAAGACCCCGCGGACGGATCTCCATTGTACCGGCCAAGTCCAAAAAGAGTTCTGTGGGCAAGTCAAAGAAGAAGAAAAAAAAGAAAAAAACAAAAAAGAAAAAAAGAAAAAAGAAGACAAAGAAGAAGTCAAAGAAACGCAAAAGTTGGCCGTAAATTAAATGATAAATAAAAACACACTAAAATGGTTGGTTAAAAATAGTTTTATTTTTAATGTTTTAATTTGGTGATTGTCTCTTGATGTTTGGAATTTGGCTATTGTTTGATTATTGTTTCTTGGAATTTGGTTATTTTCGATCTGTATTTAAGGGGGTTTCTATGCGTATTCGATTTTTAACCGCTGTGATGGCGGGCATGATGGTGTGTCTTTGCGCTGCGCCTGTTCTGGCTGGAGATCCATTGAAAAGCGCGGCCAAGTCTTTGGCCAAGGGCGTGAAGAAACTGGAGAATAAGAAATTGGCAGTGCTTTCTTTCCCTTATCATGGCGGGGCCTTGAGCAGCGGGTCTTCTCTTGTGCCGGAGCGTTTGACCACCTATTTGGCAGAGAGAAAAGGCATTCAGGTGGTGGAACGGTCTTTGTTGCATAAGGTTTTGGAGGAAATGGAGTTTCAGCAGATCAGCGCCATTGATCAGGAAACAGCGCAGGAATTGGGAAAGTTTTTGGGGGTAGAGGCCATTGTCACAGGAAGTCTTTTTGACCATGCGGATGGAAAAACAGAAGTGAATGCCAGATTGATTGAAGCGCAAACCGGTGCTGTTTTATCCGCCAAGCGTATTTTTGTAAAACGTTCATGGACTGATGAGCCGAAAAAGGTGATGAAGTCTCTTAAAAAAAAGAAAAATGAATCTGATCATGCCAATGAGCCTGAAAAGGTGATTGTGATCACCAATAGAGAACAGGAT
>JANQER010000154.1 GCA_028278255.1 Elusimicrobiota bacterium
AACAATCAACGTATAGATGGGAATACAATAGGGCGCCAGGGCCACAAACATATTTGTCCCGCTCAACACCACAGAGCCGCCCCGTGAAGACACCTTAAAAGACCTGACACGATAACCCGACAAAAAAGCCGCCAAAGCATGTGTCAGCTCATGGCCAAAAACATACAAACCCATGGGCTTGCGAAACAGCCATTGAAACAGTCCATAGGCCCCAATCCCGGCCAACACCGGCCCAAACGTCAGCCATTTCCCGGGAAAACTTCTCAAGATCTCCCACACTGAAACCCATGCAGCCATCAAAAGCGGGAGCAGCAAAATCCCCATGGCAGGAAATTTCCAGCGCTTGGCTGCTTTGACCATAAAAAATTGTTTGTTTTTCTTTTGAGAAGACCGTGGACGGGGTTTTGTGCGGCGTGACGATTTTTTCATAATGAAAAAGTTTCAATCAAAAATCGGTCGCTGCGCGGCGACACTCCTTGCTGGCGCAGTCGCAAATCTAAAATCAAAAATGTCTTTCATGCGGTCTATTGATAAAATTCTCTGAACCGATTGTTCTCATCCGTCAGAACAATCACGGGCTTCTTGGGTTTGTCTGTGACCTCAAAAGCCATCACAATCACCTGATCACCTTTATGAATCCGATGCGCAGCAGCGCCATTGGCGCAAATCACACCAGACCCGCGGGCCCCCTTGATCACATATGTCTCGACCCTGTTGCCATTGGTATTGTCCACCACCAACACTTTCTCATATTCACTCAAGCCGGCCTTGTCCATCAAATCCTCATCAATGGTGATAGACCCCACATAATTCAGCATGGCCTCAGTCACAGTCACATTATGTATTTTCGCTCTTAAAAATATTCTCATAGTCCCTTCAATCAAAAATCAGCAATCTAAAATCGCAAATTTCTTTTAATCATCTCATGTGCCTGCCAAAACTGCTCCGGGGGCACCATCACTTTAATGCCTTCATGTTTCGGGCGCCCCTGGGCAGGCGCATTGTAAAGAATGACTTGAATATTGCTTGACTGAAGCCGCTTAAGACATTGATCCGCTTCTGATTGTTTCCTCGTGGAATAAACCATCAGATGCCCGGTATCCTCGCCTGCTTCCAAACCCAGCATGTATTCCTGAAAAGGAATACCTCTGGCCGCCAAGGTTTCCCGCCAGCGCTGCTTGGCCGCCGGCGCCAGCAAACGCGCCTGACGAATGAGTTTTGTCTCAGGCGGCGAAAACAAAGCATACGTGTCATGATAAAACTGAAAAGCGTATTTAATGGAAAGATCATTCACAGCTTTATCGCGCTGGAAATTCAACCTTTCCACATCCACAGCATACTCATCCTGAGAAATCCTGCCTTGCTCCCGGCGCTGGTCCAAAACGGCTTTTTGCCTGAAAAATTTCCTTTCGAAAAACTGCTTCTTGGACTCAGGATCTTGGTCCCATTGATCGTAAATTTGCGCATGCTGAAAAGAGGATCGCGCCCGGGCCATTACATCAATCACCACCATGCCATAGACAAGCGCTATAACGACAGGAACCAGAAACCATATGAAATATCCAGCGGGAGATTTTTGGTGTGCAGCGTTTGGTTCTGGCATTTTCGATTTTTGATTTTTGATTTGCGATTGAAAATCCGATAAAAGACACCCGTCCCCTCATCCGAATTTCCAGTTTCTAATTTCGCACCCGAAGGGCGCCAAATTCATGCAAACAATCTTAATTCCGGCCGACGATCTCTTTCACTTTTGAAATAAAATCCTGAGAACGCACAGGCTTGGAAAAAACATCACACACATTCTTATTGGCCATCAGCATCCGGCGGGTGGACTCACTGGCTGTGTAAGCGCTCAGCACCAGCACCGGGATTTTGGCGGTTTCCGGATTTTCAGACAGTTTTTTCAATACAGTAAAACCATCTATTTTCGGAAGCATCAGGTCCAAAACCACCAAGTGAGGACGATGCTGATCAATCACAGTCAATGCCTCCTGCCCGTCACAAGCGGAAATCACCTCGCATCCGTGTTCTTTCAATGCAAATGTCAAAAAATCCAAAACATATTTTTCATCTTCCACAATCACAATCTGCGACTTTTTGTCACTTACTGATTCTTGTTCTGTCATTTTACACCCCTCGTTTACAGGATCACCTTCAACACCCTCTTTACCGGACCCTGAAATAATGTTCAACGCATGACCTATAGATAATATATAAAAACAAGAACCGAATATCAGTTCATATAAATAATAGCATAAATCACGTCCTTTTTAACAACGCATCCCATGGACCAGTCTTCATCAAAAAGCATTTCTGACAGGATAAACATTGAAAAGAGCCGCCTGACGAATCCGTTTCGGAATTCTGACATTCCAAATCATTGTCCAAAAATTCAACACATCCGGCAGCCATGACCCCCGGCTTGGATTTTTCAGAACGCCTATAATGTCAGATTTTGAATAAGTTTTTAAAAGCCACTGAATGTCTTTCCAACAGCCGCGATTTAAAACCTGTTCAATAATCACATGTTTATCACGGGAAAGGCTCAACGAATCAGCCTCATAGGACCAAAGGACAGATCGAACGCCCCGGGGTATTTTCATGTCCCCCTCCGCATGTGTTTCTGTGCGGTTTTTAAAAAAAACTCTTTTATTTCCAGCCAATTGATTCTCTTTTTATACGACAAAGCAAAGCGAGGCGTTTCTTTTTCCGCCTCATCAAAATAAATCAGGCCTCTCAACCCGTTATAAGGATCAAAAGAAGGAAATTTCTTTTCGCAAAAACCGATAATATCACGCAAAGAAAACCTCTGGCACAAGAAAAACATATCTATGAAGTCCCTCTTCTTTCCTCTTTGCGCAATAGCCAGAAGTTTCATAGCGGCAATATCCTCCAAAGAAGCCAAGGACATATATTCTGTTTTAATAAGTGGTTTAAGCTTTTTATAAGGATAGAAAAATGCGCTGACCTGGATATTGTTCACCACAGCCAAAAGAGTGTCTTGTTTTTGTGTGGTTACTTTTATTTTTTTTGCGGGAGTGGAAAGCTTTTGAACCTGTGTCAGCGGATCAAATGGATGGTCAACATAAAAATCAAAATCCAGTGATGTCCGATGACCTATTTGCAAAGCCAGTGCAGTTCCGCCGGCCAGATAGAAACCATCTTTCTGCCATTCCCTGAAAACCGGCAATAATTTTTGGCGCTCTTTATTTAATATCTCCCAATGAATATTAACCGTTCCCATATAGGCACATTTTACAAAAAACCCCTCATAATTTCACTCAAAATTTACCTATGTTCATGCCGGCAGAGCGGCTATGCTGACAATAGAACCTGATTAAAACGTTTTAAGGCTCTGTGCAATTTTTTGTTCACATCCCGCACAAATCCGTGCGGCATCATTCGCAAAATGTCAGCCGTCCGGTCAAGTATCCAATGTGCTTCGTCTAAAACATAAACCTGCCAATGCCTGTCTTTGTGTTCCTGTGGAATATGAATCTTCCTATGGGCAAAAACATCAACCATCAACTTTCCATCTTTGATCAGCCTGCTCAGCCTGCCGCCTCCCAAATCAGGAGACTCTGCAGCCAGATAAATCAAACTTAATATTTTGTCAGGATCTGCCTTTGCCCACTTGCCGGCTTCATCATACACAGCAATATACCCGACATTCCCATTGTTGATTGCGGGTAAATTCATTAAAAGACTGCGCATCTGTTCAAGGGCTGTGCGCTCAGTCTCAGACAGATCCTCCTTGTCCTTTGAAAGTATAGCAGGCGTCACTTCCACAGCAAGCCCTTTGTCTCTTTTGAGGTTCATCTCCCGGACAGCCGCTTTCAATCTCTCTCTGGCTTTGTCCATAAAAAAATCATTCATGGCCATATTATAGGCCTGCTCCCCCAGCTGGCAAAGCATAGAAAATGTTTCGGGCGCTGCAAGGCTGCTCTTGTCCCTCTCCAAAAAATCAAAAATCAGCTCAAACAAAAGAACCAGTCCTCTGCCTTGCAGTTCCTCTATGGGATCTTTGGCTCTTCTGTCAATCAAACCATGAATTCCCCATTCATTGATCAAAGACCCGCCCAAAGCATCCAAAAGCGCTGCTTTGTGGAAAGCCCCTTTCACAAACTGGCTCACATTTTCAAATTTTTCAGAATTCTTCACTTTATTCATCTGCTGAAAATCATGAGCCAATGACACCCCTAATTTTTTCCGCACCTCTGACACATTATTGTATGTCTTCATGAATTGATTGAATTCTGTGAAAAAGACGTCCTTGTCCTGTCCAGCTGATTCAAGGAGCTTATAAACATGCGCGTCAAAAGTTTTATCTTTATTTTCTCCTTCCAGCCATTCGGAAATCCTCAGTCTTATGCGTGAAGCCCTGTGCATTTTCAACAATGAGTTCGTTTTGATTTGATCAAACCCAATATCAAATCTCGTGACAGCCCGTGCCTGGCCGCCTAAAAATATATCCTTCAGCAATACCGCATGAACAGGCGCATCCGGCGTGGATCTTCTCACATCCGGCGCCTGCTGCTCCCGGCCATAAGCCCCTTGCATCGGCATCACCACAGACATTCCCGTATCTCCGACCGCCACAAGTTCTTGACTTGCGCTGCTCTCTCCAACTGCACGCCCTGCCCCTGCTATCATCTGATTCATTAACCGTCTCATCCCCGTAGCTGCCTGATTCATCAGGCGCTTTGCCCCTGTAGTTGCCTGATTCATCAGGCGCTTTTTGGTTTTAAAGAGCCCCATAAATGGGGCAGCTACAAAACTCAAATTCACCCCCAAATGCATCCCAAACAGGTTCACCAGAAACAGCACAGAAAAAACAAACGGAGAAAGGTTCAATTGATCTAACAAAAACAACCCGGGCATGGTCAAAACAGTGATCAAAATTTTCTCAACGCCAAACGGCTCTTCATTATGCCGCAAATGCCACAACAACTGAAACACACCGAACACAAACAAGAATGGCGGCCCAATACTCAAAGGAATGCCTAAAAACCAAGACACCCCCAAAATCCATGCCCCCGCAAATAACACAGACTCTTTCCAAGCCGGCGCTGCGCCATAACCCACTGCCATGGCCAATGCCGGGCTGATCTGATACAGCCATGAATATTTTTCCCCCTTGGCAACAGGGGTATAAATCTCTTTTCTGGGATATTCCCACATGCCGCCGCGGGAGTCATCCTGAAGGTCCGATTTTTTCGCGATTTGACCGGATGCTGCCTCGCTCTTTAAAATCTCCTCAACCTGATCAAAAATACTCAGGTCAAAAGTCATACATTCTTCTCTGTGTCCATCAGGGCCGCGCTTCTCATACTTAACAAAAGGCACCAGCCCTGCTGCATACTGAAGAAAACTCATCGGATAATATACTTTAATCATTTTTACGACCATGGAAAACCGCTCTGCTCCCTTGGCGCGGGCATCGCGCATGAGATTGAACAAAAGCCAGAGCGCTGTTTGATCATGATCATCTAATCTCATAGATACAGATAAACGGTCACATACCGCGCTTGTGTCTTCCATGTGCCAGTACGAGTCAGCCTTCTCATGCCTGGAATCATAATCTTCAGCCCTGTGCTTTATAGTTCCGCTGAAATCATACAGACTGACACTGTAGATTTTCATGCCCTCATGCGATTTTGGGATATAATCATCCAGTATTTTAAATATTGGCATAAGCTCTTCCGCCTTATGCGTTTCTTTCTCCTTTATGTCATCCCTGTTTTTGAGCATCTCAGCAATCTTCACAGCGCCTGAATCTGCTTGATCTTTTAAGGACAGAAGAGGAAGCGGATCATAAGAAGGCGTGCCTGCCGCATTCCCCTCAAGAAGAAATTTAAGCCTCAAACGCGTTTTCTGATAAAGCTGATAACATTCAACGATTTTTTCATTATCGCCGTCAGCAGCATAAAGGAACTCATCAAAACGCGCGGCCATGTCCTCAGACAAAAGTCCTTTAAAAAACTCAAACTCTTTGCGCATGGCAATACCGCCTAAAAGAGAATCTATCCGGTCAAGCAGAATAAACAGGCTGTCAAGCATTTGCAGATGGCCGGAATTGCGGCCGGAGTCTACCGCTTCTGCTCCTTTTCCCCGCAGAATATATTCCGGCAGGAACTCACTGCGCACATGCAAATTCTTATAATAAACATATTCCTGATATCCAGGGACAAACCGCTCAAGCGGCGCTTGCAGCAGTGTTTCCCTGCCATTTTTAACAAACTCATTGGCAAAATCCGTTGTCTGGATTACTTGTATCCCGCTAAGAACCGACGCAGCTGAAAGATTTATTTTCAGCAAACACGCATTTAAAATATTCGCGAGCAGATCTTCTATTCTTGTATCAGGATTGGTCATGATAAAATAATGAGTGATCGCAAAAACCGAAAGATTGTCTTTTGTCCTGTATTTTTCAAACTCTTTCATCAGCTCCTTAATCAGGCGTTCATTATACCGGCCCTTGCGCAATCTTTTCAGTTCACTGTCAATAAAGGACTCTGTCCCCAAATTAATCCTGATCATATTATCTTTAAAAAGATCACTGTAACCGGCAAGCCGCCTGATCTGCTCTTTATCAACCACTGTCCTGCCTTTACTGTCCTTTTTCAAAAAACAAGATGTTCTTGACTGTAAAGCCTCTATCTTTATTTCCAGCTCTGATTCCTCCCATAATTCAAGGATCTCCATACCCCGCAGCAACTGATCCTCTGAAGCAACTGTCCCTTCATCTTTTTTCGCAGCCAAAGCCGCCTTGACATGAATATCATCAAAAAAAGTGTCGTCGGCGAAACTTATCGAATATTTTGACAGGTCATCATAGCCCAGCCCGCGCAGATGATCTTCGATCCTCTCCATGTCTTTAATCACATTGCGCGCTGATCTTTTTTTTATCTTGTGCCCGGTGCCTATGGCGCAAAATTTACAATTGCCGTCACAGCCTATACTGCTCATATAGGACATGACATTATCCTGATGGGTTCTATCAATAACAGAATAATCCAATTCTATACTGTCAAATTGATCTTCCGACACACGGTTGATCATATCCGTGCGGTCAAACTGATACATATTCTCTGCGCGCAGAATAACGCCGGGCAGCCCGGAAAAAGCCGCGCAAACCTCTTCAGGCTTTATGTCCCTGCCGCGGGCTGAAACACCGGCAAAAGCGCGCAGTGTTTGGGTAAAACCTACCTCTGCCGAACCGCGGTAAACCAGATCAGCTTCCAAACAAGCCGCCGTATGCTCAGGCGCAATGATTGCGTTATCTCCTCCAACAATCACCTTGATCTCAGGCCTGACATCTTTGATCGCCTTTATCAGTTCCCTGACATACAAGACCGTCGGCTCAAATACCGACAGCAAAACGACATCAATGTCTTTAAGCTCTTCGGCCAGATCCTGCTTTCTTTCTTCCAAAAAATCTTTATCTATTATGTCTAAATCAGGATTTTTAACAGACAAATAACTTATCCGTGGTTTGATCTCTGCCTCTTTCAGAAGGGTGTAAAGCGCGAGCGTTGAAGAATAAACAGCGCCGCTATCGCCTCTTCCCGCAAGCTCAGAAAAAGGATCATTAAAGATCAGCGCTTTGGGAGCACCGCTCTTTGGCCTGTCTTTTGGATCAGCTGTTTCTTCTTTGATCAGAACCTCAGCCTCTTTAAGAGCGCTGATAAAACGCTCTCTCTGCGCTGATATGCCAAGCCCCGCAAAACCTTTATCAACAGCGACTTCTATGCCAAAACCATCACAATGACTCAGCACGAACCCCTGTCCCCGGGCAATAATATTATTTTCATTGACCTGTGCAAGGTCTTTGACAACCGTAATCTTTCCCGCGGCATTAAGAGACTGTAAGCCGCCTGTTTTAAAAGCGCTCAGAGCAAAAGATTTTGACAAACGCAAAGCAGCCGCGTAAGGAAGTTCAAGATCCTGGTCTTTATTGACCACTGTCCATCTGCCGGGAAATCCGCTGGGCTCCTTCAAAAGATTGCCGTTTTCGTCCCACACATTGAACCAAAACTCTGATTTAAGTCCTTTTATTTTCTCTTGCTCCCGCACCCTGATCTTACCGTCATTTTTAGTGATGTAACGGATCAGCCGGTTAAAATCCATACGGTATCGAACCCAGGCAGAATCTTTGGCCTGCCTCTGTAAACCAGCAAGCTCTCTGCGCATCTGGTCTTTTATCCGGCCACAGACATCCTCTGCAGGTGTTTGAGCTTTAATATGGGAAGCCAAAAACCGATAAAAAATATCTTTGGTCTCATTGTTTTCAAAAATATTTGAAAACTCAATGACCTCAGGCGTTATATAGGAAAACGCCCTCTGCAAAAACCCGGGTTCGTCTCTCATGCCGCGAATACTAAAGAGCCGCAGAAAACAGTAATAAAAATCATCAAAGCTTACCCCGCTGTTTTTCCTGTTACTCAGTAAATAATCTTTGACCTGACTTCTGTCAATTCCCCTAAAATGTTTACGGCCATTCTTTGAGGCATAAGCTGAAATATAACGCACGGCATCAAGCACTTTGATCACATCAAAATAATCACCCGAAAAAAGACTGCTCACCGCGTTATCAGGGGCCAGCCCCTCAGGCGCGCGGTCATCCGCTGTCTCAGCGTAAACGTCCGGCTCTGCGAACTGCCCCCTGAACAAATCAACCGGGAACTCCGGACCTAATTCATCAGGCTCAAGTATCCCGCTTCTGATCATCAGCCAGACTGCCTTTATAATATAAGTTCTTTCCAACTGATCCGCTCTTCTGAAATTTCTTAACAAAGAAAATATCATCTCCTTAAAAACTATCTCTCTTTGCAGAGCAGCCCCGTTGGCTTCCAGGAATTCCCGGGGCAAAATCTCTGTCATTGAACCGTGAGATTCCTTTCCCCTCCCTTGCATCGCTTCCCAGGATTGCCCCGGCTCCGGACCTTTATTCTCTGCCTGTCCTCCGGCTCCTTCCGAGGCGCTCTCCCCGTTTTTCTCCATCAACATCACAGGCACAAACGACACCGGCCGTTTCATGCCATTGGCCAATGACCATTCTCTTATTGCCTCTCTCAACAAAACCCACATCGCAAACATCGCCGCGGTAAACGGCACAGCCAACCGAGGGGCGTGAAAAGCTCCCATTAGAAGCAAGACGAAGGAAACAATCCCAATGCCTGCCGCAAGAGCTTGATTTATGCTAGGATGACAAACAGCTTTTAACAGATTTGGTGGAATATACTGCCCTATATTCTCCACGAAATGAGGGATCATAAGAAGCAATAAATAAAAAACGACAAATAGCGATGAAGGGAAATCAAAAGCAGTCAAAAATATTACAAGAGGAATTGTCAATGCAGAGATAATAAGTTTGTCTTTTCCAATAGCTTCTTTGCCATGCCACACATGCCACAACAACTGAAAAACCAGGAAAACAACAAAAAATGGCGGACCTGTTTCCAATGAAATGCCCATCAATGACATAAACATCAAAAAGGGACTTGTTTCAAACCCAAAAAGAAAATTCAATTTCCCTGAAACAAAAAGAGAACCCAACCCCACAAACAATCCAGATTCTATCAATGCGGGCGCTATGGCCTCACCCAAAACCTGCGACGCATAAGGGCTG
>JANQER010000167.1 GCA_028278255.1 Elusimicrobiota bacterium
AGAAGGCGGTTCCTCCACCCATAAGTTCCCATCCCGTAAAAGAAACCTTTTTACCGAACTTCTTGTAATAATCATCATATTGTTTGGTTATCTTTTCTGTTAATTTGTTTATTCGGCCTTCAAAATCTTCATCCAACCATTCATTAATAATAGTATACACCTTCGGTGGTGCATAATGATTGAAATCACCGTCGTCTTCAACTATATTGAATACACTAATAAGCAAGTCAAAAACTTTTTGTTTCAAGGCATTATCAGCGAGCTGGTAAATTTTATATAAAGCTTTACAAATTTCGCCTTTTTCCCATTGATCTCTGTCATCGCTTACACTCTTTACATAGAATAAATATTTTTTATCACAGATCAACATGTCATGAACTATGCGGAAAGTTTCATATAAATATTCATTGCCCGCATTGGCTGTTATAATTTTATTAATGATTTTAACTACATCGCTTCGGAAAAAATCCGCCCTGTAAAAACCGTGAATATCTTGGACGTGCATTTTTAAATAGTTTAATACATATTTCCTGTTCTCGTCCGTGTGTAAATTGTTTTCAAAAACCTTAAAAATACTAAAAAGATAGTGAGAATTACGATTCAATTGCCATAAATTGTGCCACTTTTTTAAAACAAGATTATTGCAATTCTTCAATTTGTTTATTGCGAAGAACATCAAGTCTGGGTCTGTAGATAGTGCCGAAATTGATCCGGTGCCCCATTTGTGAGTTTTGGTGTTATAAATGTCTTTTTCGATTTTTAATAATTTATCATCCATTTCAATTTTATTATTAAAAAAATCACTGCGATCTTCCACTCTCGTTTTGAGCATTTTTATTTCATTATAGAAATCTGACCGCTTATATGTTCCACCAGATTCAGATTTTTCGGAAATTTGTTGAATAAGAATGCTGTCCACAAAAGACGTTAGGTCCTCCGAAGGAATCCAAAAATCAATAATTTCTTTTACTAGCTCATAAATTGTACCCTTATGGAATGCGTTCTCTCCTGTCCAAAATTCCACTTTAGGCAATAAATAAATGTTTTCATCACTAAAATTATTGTTTTTCTTGATTTTATCTTTTAAGTAATCGAAATATTTTATATTTTTGACCAAAGAAAAGAGGCTTTCATTTGCTTTTTTACATACAATAAGAATCTTATCGTCTTTTCCAAAGGCATCTTTTTGTGTGATGTTGTCTAAAATAGTTTTAAGATCTGAATAGCTAAATTTATTATTTCTATATTTGGACTCACATATAATCTTCTTTCCGCCATTGAATACAAGGTTAAAGTCCTGAAAACCGGTTGGTTCAAGATGAATATAGGAGAAATCGGGATAGCGTAAAAATTGCAAAAATAATGAGGTAGCAGCTACTGTTTGCTTATTCGTACCCTTAATGTTATTCGCACCTTGTCTTCGATTATGAGTCATTGTATGACCTTCCCTTCTAAGCTGGCACTTTCCGATACGGTCGCACGCGCGACATTAGTAGTTGTATCAAAGTTATTCTCAAACTCACGATTTACGTCATTTCTTATATGTTTTAGTGTGTTGTCAATGTTATGGCGTTTACACGTATAATGTTTGTCAAAAAAGCGTCTTTTTACAAAATACGAAATTAGTGATTGGCGCATTAAATTCAACAGGTTTGTCTTTGTCCCTGCATTTTGTTGGCATAAAATTAACAATTCATTTAAAATATTTTTAATGGGGTAATCTTCTTCACCTGCTTTAACTCCTATGGTATTCCCGATATCTTTAATAAAATCCATTATTTTGCTATCAGCATCGCAATTTTCATCGCGATCATTGTTTTTTTGGTCATTATCGAAAACAATGAGCTTCAGTTTTTTGACAAATATAAAAAAAGGCTCCATGTCCTTGTGGTTAATTTTCAATTTATCCATTAGCCATTTTAAACGTTCAATGTTGTATCTAATTGTTTTATATTCTTGGATAGCTGTGATTTTTTGCCAATATTCCAAAATTTGTTGTCTGAGTGCATCATTAACAACCAGGCAAGGAGTAATAGTTGTTTTATTATGATGTTGGTATTGATAGAAATTTAGAAGTATTTCTGCAATTTCCGAGTGTAAGTCGCATTTGAAAGATTTCCCAATCTTGACTTCATAAATTCTGACACACCCTTTTGAATCTGTTAATTGAATATCAATAGATTTTTGTCTGGGGAGAGGAAAATCAATATATATTTCCTTTACATCTTGATTTATATAATGGGACAGGAAGGCATAAACAGCATATCTGTCCTGATAAAGGAACCCTCTTCGAGTTTGAAAAATTGAGGACATTTTCATTTATTGTGTTCCCTTGTTTGTTGAGTCTTTTGTTGTCAAGTTGCTAAAAACAAAAAGGGGAGACTCTTCGTCTCCCCTCGTCAGCTTGCTGAGCTCTTTAATATTTTCAAGAAAGAGGTTCATCTTTCACAGCTTCTTTTATTATTTGTCTAACTGTTTTCTGGATTGACAGCTCTTTCATATATGCTCTGTGTCGTAGTTTTTTATGGGTTTCTGTTGATAGATGTATAAGCAAGGCTTTTTCGAGACCTTTCTTCTTATAAAATGTGAAACCGCTCCGCTTATTCTTTTTCTTTATTTTTTTCATGTTTGTACAATAGCAGATAAAAAAGCCTTGACAAATACAACTGCTAGCAGTTATAGTAGTATAGCGAAATAATGCTTTTAGAACTAGTTAGGAGGCGTGTATGAGTCTGTTGGATAAAGAGATTCCCATTGGGCGAGAGGGGATTGTGCAGTCTAATGGTTTACAAATATCAGTTATTATTCGTGATGCTAGACTACAGTCCTTGGTGTTGGATTATTTGATTGAGCCAACTGCGGGGACAGGTTTAGCTTGGATTGAATCTGATAGAGTTTCACTTGTTGAGTGGCCTGCATGAATAAAGAACTTAATGTCCAAATAGAACGCTACAAATACACTCGTTTCTGGGGTGTTTGGGTGAATGAAGAATTGCTCGCTGTAGTCTGTTATAGGAAAGGAGCTAATGCTATACGAAGCATTTTATTGAATGGTGAATTTGATAATTACAAAGACAAAAAAAATTCGCTTCAAAAACCCATCCCTGGCCCCGAAGAAAAGCATTCCGGTTCCAAAGATGTGTTTTTGAAGAAAGGTGTGCCTTCTATCGTATGAATAGAGGAAGGCACGGACAAATATGCGCGCGCAAAACTCTTTTTCAAGGCCTCCGGCCCAAGGCCGGACACACTTTACAAACAAGAACAAACCCCGCGCCGTGTTTAGCGGGGCGAAGCGGCTTTTGGAATGGGCACTGTGTCCGCCAGTTTTGTTGGCGGACGCTGTGCGGTAGTTGGAATGGACACATTGCGACAGCGCTTTGTGCTGGCGCGATGTGTGGTTTTGAAACGTTGCAACCGAAGATGAAGACAATACTGGTGCGGTAATAGCTGAGCGAAGTGCCGCCCGGTTTTTGGGCGGCGGTGAGCGACTTTCGGAGCGGGATCGTTTAACCGAAGCAAGATCTGGTTTTCAGATTTAGGATAATGCGAATCAACCGGAGGGGGTTCTTTCGTTTCAACCGAAGTAAGCTCTGGTTCTAAGTTGCTGGAATACAAGACAACCGGAGCAGGGGTTTGTCGTTTTAGCCGAAGTGTGTGCTTGTTCTCAGTTTGCGGGTTTAACAAACTAACCGGAGTGTGTTCTGTCTTTGTCTGTAGTTATGTAAGTTACAGTGTCATGTGTCTCAGATTGTGAAGTGTCGTGTGTTTGTGTGTGTTTGCTTGTGTTGTGCGTGTATATGATATGTGTGTGTATGTGTACATGTTGAAGGTGTAAGTGTGCGTGACAGTGTATGTGTGTGTGGCGTGGCTGGGGGTAGGGTGGCTGTTATAACAGCAAAAAATTAAAATGCCCCCTCACCCTAACCCTCTCCCGTAAACGGGCGAGGGGATCAATATGTGATTGCTGTTTTATAGTTAAGTGGTAGAAAGTCTGGAGCGGCGGAGATAATATTGTCCTGTCATATTAAAGTTTTGCCAAAAATTATGTATATTAGGAAAGACAAATGGAAGGAAAGTTTCACTGATTTTAAAAAAACCGCCATTTTTGGTGGTATCAAACTTATTGAAAGAGTCCAATTCATTAATAGGATTGGACTTTTTTCTATTTATGGCGGCTCCGCCGCCCTTGGAACTGGACTCCCCACAATTAGCGGATTCTACAGAACTGGAAGACGATTCATCGACGGAAAAACTGCCCAAAACAAAATCCACCCCGATGCTCTTTTTGGAATACCGGATCGTTTTTATACCCTTCCGAACCAAAAGGGCTTTTCCAATCCCAAACCCGCGCGCGCAAATAGGAACCCCTCTCCCATCCTCTCCCCGGCGGGTAGAGGCGGTGAAAAGAGGAATTTCCCCAATTTATTTAAAAATAAAAATCAAAAGCGGGAAAAGCTTTCGCACACGAAAATCAACGACCCGGCAAAGAGGAGCCTTTCTCCCGGCCTCTTCCCGGCGGGAAAAGGTGGATTGAAATATGGAGCCCTCACACGTTATTTAAAAATCAAAGTCAAAGGCGAAAGAGGTTTTCGCCCCCGAAAAGCAAAGGCCCACTATGCGTCCTCCTTTTTCGCACCCGTAAATCAACTACCCCGCTGCCCGTTTCTTTTGTCTTTTTTCGTGATGATGAAAAAAGTTTTTCTGGTAAAGTTTGATCTGAAACTAGAAGGAAGAAACACTATCAAAAGGTCAACCGCGATAAAGACTTTCGCACTCGAAAATCAAGAATCTCCACTAAGCGTAAAACCCTTTCGCACACGAAAAACAAATGCCCCGCTACCCGTGTCTTTCAAATTTACCTGTGTTGGGAAAAGAATTGCCTGGCAGGTTTAGATTTCCATAAAACAAAAAGGAGAAATAGCACTATGAAAAATTCAACTGCATTAAAGACCTTCGCGCCCGAAATCCCAAAACCCTCTAAAGCAGGGAAAACTTTCGCACACGAAAAGCAAAGGCCCTTCTTTAACAACTCTGTCTCTCCAGAAAAAAAGAAAGTCTTTAGGTGTGCTGTGTATACTCGTGTGTCAACTGATATGCAAGCAGAGGTGGAGTTTAATTCCTGTGAAGCTCAGGAAGATCGCATCAAATCCTTTGTTTCTAGCCAGGAAGAATTTGAAGTGTTTAAAGTTTACTCTGATCCTGGTTATACAGGGGCTAATTTAAATAGGCCTGGTTTCCAGCAAATCATCAATGATATCCGTGCTGGGCTGATTGATATGGTCGTCACCTATAAGATTGACCGCTTGACGCGATCGCCTCGTGATTTCTATCAGTTGATTGAATTTTTTGAACAGCATAATGTTTCTTTTATTTCAGTTACAGAGAGGTTTGACACCTCTACACCTTCTGGCCGCCTTTTAAGGAATATTATGCTCACTTTTGCTCAATTTGAAAGAGAACTGGCCTCTGAGCGTGTTAGAGACAAGGTTATTCAGCGTGTTAAACGTGGTCATTATTACGGCGGTCACCCGCCTTATGGTTACAAACCTGTGAAGAAAGCTCTTGTTTTTGATCCGCCACGTGATAGGCATGTGAAGCTTATTTTTGATACTTATGTAAAAACAAGATCGATCCGTGCCATTATGCGGCTTCTTACAAAAAGAAAAATTTATTCCCGAAAAGGAAAACCTTTTGTTGATTCTTCTATTTATAGTATGTTGACCCATCCTATTTATACTGGCAAGATTGTTCATAAGGGCAAAATTTATCCTGGTTTTCATCCTGTCATTATTTCAGAAGAATTGTTTAATCATGTTCAAAAGCTGATGAAGGAGACGCCACGTTTTCATAAAGAGAACCATCCGCACCTCCCCTTTGCAGGAATCATTAAGTGCGGGGAGTGCGGTTCCACTATGAGCGTGGCTTTTGCCAGTAAGCTGAATAAGGAAGGGAAAAGGAAGTATTACTATTACAGATGTTCCAAGGTGGGGCGTGAAGGCGTTGAGGCTTGCGGCACAAAGCAAATCAGTGCTGAGAGGTTGCATGAAACCGTGTACAACAACTTGCTTCGCATTTCATTAGATACTGAATACATTAAAAATCTGGTTTTTTCGCTTCAAAATCAAACCGCTCACACTAGGGGAAAATGTGTTGAACTGCCCCATTTATATAAGGATTTAACCCCCCAAAAACTGCAAAATCATTTAAAGGCATTTATAAAAACGTGCGCGCGCAAAAACGGGATTGAAAAAGCCCTTTTGGTTCGGAAGGGTATAAAAACGATCCGGTATTCCAAAAAGAGCATCGGGGTGGATTTTGTTTTGGGCAGTTTTTCCGTCGACCAGTCGGCTTCTGAGTTTGTCCATCCAGCCCAAGGGTCGGAACTTCGTTCCGAGGGCGGCGGAGCCGCCCAAAATAGAAAAGACTCCAACCAATTTAATCAGTTGGAGTCTCAAGGGCAGTTTGCCCCCATAGAAAATGGCGGTATTTCCAAAATCAGAAAAACTTTTATTCCTATTGTCTTTCCTAATATTCAACATAATATTTGGAAAAATTACAACATGACTGGACAATATCATCTCCGGCAAACAAAATTATCAACCGACTAACCAATAAATTCAAGGGACTGGCGCAGCCGAAAAACAGTAACCGCTGGATTACCTTATTTCTTTACATCCTCGCCCCCTAAGGGGGAGAGGAACGAGGAGAGGGGGTGCGAAATTTTTTAGCTGTTATAACAGCCACTCCAGCCCCAGCCACGCACGCACACACACGCATGCACACTTACACATTCAGCATGTACACATACAAACACACACATAGCATGTACACGCACAACACAAGCAAACACACACAAACACACGCACACTTCACAAACTGAGATACATGACTCTGTAACTTACAGAACAACAGACAAAGACAGAACACACTCCGGTTAGTTTGTTAAACCCGCAAACTGAGAACCAGAACACACTTCGGCTAAAACAACAAAACCCTGTTCTGGTTGTTTTGTATTCCAGCAACTTAGAACCAGAACTTACTTCGGCTGAAACGAAACAACCCCCTCCGGTTGATTCGCATTACCCTAAACCTGAAAACCTGATCTTGCTTCGGTTAAACGATCCCGCCCTGGAAAGTCGCTCACGGCGGCGCACAATGCGCGCCGCACGTTCGCTTCGTTTCATCCGCACCAGTATTGTCTTCATCTTCGGGTGCAACGTTTCAAAACCACACATCGCGCCAGCACAATGCGCTGTCGCAATGTGTCCATTCCAACTACCGCACAGCGTCCGCCAACAAAACGGGCGGACACAGTGCCCATTCCAAAAGCCGCTTCGCCCCGCTAAACACGGCGCGGGGTTTGTTGTTGTTTATAAAGTGTGTCCGGCCTTGGGCCGGAGGCCTTGAAAAAGAGTTTTGCGCGCG
>JANQER010000185.1 GCA_028278255.1 Elusimicrobiota bacterium
ACTGCCTGGATCGCCGGGTTTGGCTTGAAGGGCATTGTTGGGGCCTTTGCGAAAACTTTTGCCTATGGGATGGATCGGCGGTAAATAGAGCACGTCAAATCCCATATGTGCAATGTCTTTTAACCGCAAGGCTGCTTCGGCAAAAGTGGCGCTGCGTTTGGGGTCCGGCCCGGCTGAACGCGGGAACATTTCATACCAAGCGCTATACAAGGCTTTTTCTGTTTCGGCCATGACTTCAAGGACAGGGTCGTAAGTTGTTGTTTGTGTGCGGTCATAATTGGCCCAGGCTTCTATGGTGTATTGATAGTAACCCGGTTTTTTAATGGGAAATTCGGATTCCCATATATCCAGACCGGAGTTTGTGAGCGTCATGGGCACTTCTGTCCATTTGGTTTGTTTGGCCATACGGTATTTGAGCCGGGCTGTTATGGCATCATGTCCGTCAGCATGAATTTGTGCCGCGACTTTAACGGATTCACCTATGATCCTCTTAATGGGGAATCGACCGTCATCCACTTGGGGATGAATATTTTCAATGGCAACTCTTAAATTGAGATTGTTGCGGGATATTTTTTTTTTCATGGCTTCCTTGTGTTTTCGAAATTGTAAAATAATAACCAATTATAATTTTTAATTATTAATATTACTAATTATTTTTTTGACATTTTAACGCGAATTTTTCAATTGAAAAATTCCCTTCGCATAGCTCAGGGTGGCTTCGCCCTGGGCGCCTGGAGAAACGCCAGAGGCTACGCACAGCAGTCACCCCTCGGAACATGGCTGCACAGCAGCCATGTTCCGAGCCCTACGGGAAAATTTTCATTTACACTTTTTTGTGCATCATTCATTGACGACAATATTGTGCAACTGAAAATTTTGGGTTAATATAGAATATCAAGATATTCAAATCGGCGATGTTTGCGAATGTCGTGATGAATTGGATATTCTGGAAATTGAAAAATGAGGAGATAAAATGATCCATCATTATCAACGTTCCGTCTTAATGGGAGATCCGGCTTGTTTTGACATACAAGGCGGGGCCAATCCTCATACACGGGACAAATGGGGAAGACGCAAAAAAGTGGACAAGACCTTGGCCATGGCGCAGTGGCAGGGGTTGGCCGGGACTTTGATTGATTTAGGCGTGAAGGTGTATGTGATCCCTGCGATGCCGCATCATACAGGGCTGGTTTTTCCGGCAAATGCCGGATTTTTAACGCGCTTGTATGAGCCTGTGCCAGTGCGCGATAAAACGTTTTTTGTGAGCAGATCTGTTCCGACTAGACAGGATGAGAGAGATGTGTACGTGATGTATTTGCGGGCTTTGGGGTTTAGAGTGGAGTTGTTCCCCTCGAGGTTTGAAGGAGAGGCGGATTTTTTCCCTGTGGACAGGGATTTTATTTTCACCTCAGGGCCTATTAAAAAACAACGGTTTGTTTTGGGCTGGGGCTGGCCGCCTTTTAAACGGGTTTATGGTTTTCGGAGCGCGTCTAAATCTTTAAGTGATTTGAGAAAGATTTTGGCATCGGAGAACAGAGGAAAAAAAGGGAAAATACAGCCTTTAAGTCTCCGGCTTGAAACACATTATCATGGGGACACTTGTTTATGCGCTTTTGGAAAAAACCGTGAGTTTTTGATGGCGTATCTGCCTGCTTTGTCAGATGAATCTCAGGGTTTGGTAAGAGAGGTATACAAGGAACAAATGATTGAGCTCTCTGATGAGGATGGGATGTGTTTTTCTGCGAATTCTTTTCAGGTGGATTGTCCTGAACCAGTGCTTGTGATGCCGCACACGGCAAGTGTTGATCTTCGAAAGCAGGTTCATGAGCGTGGTGTCAGAACAGTCACTGTCAATGTGTCTGAATTTATGAGCAAAGGCGGCGGGTCAGTGAAGTGTATGATAGGAGACTTGGGTGTGCTGTCATCCACCGGCCGGGATGTGTCAGATTTAGTGAATAAGTTCAGGGATTTGATGGATTACAAAAATATGTTTAAATTAAAAAAATAGATTTGTTGATAATTAATAAAGATATTTTCATCATTATTATGTACAATAGCATGGTTTATCCGGGGGTCCTGCGAGATCCACAAATAGACCGGATTGTTTTGATGGGCGGGTGGCGAAACCGGCAGACGCACAGGACTTAAAATCCTGAGGGCTGAAAATGCCCGTGCGGGTTCAAGTCCCGCCCCGCCCATTTATAGACTGACGCGCAGATGCGGAAAAGCAATAGAGAACAGAACGGGTTCACGGTTGAACAACGTCCGCCATGGATTCATGGCGGACGTTTATCAGTGGCCGGATTCCTCTCAACTAAGCTGGCGGGCGGCGTCCCGCCCCGCCCATTTATAGACTGACGCGCAGATGCGGAAAAGCAACCACAAAAAATTTTTTTTAATTGATTTTTTGGCGAATTAAGCCTATAAATATAAAGTAACTAAAATTTTATTGTTTTATTATTGACAATATAACTACTTATGTCCTTATCTATAGTTTGTGGTCCTTTTCAGCCGTCTCTTGAAAGGGCGTTTATTGAGCATTTAAACGCTGCCGGTCCCGGCCTGGGCAGACGCGTGGCCATTGTGTCTTCCTCCCAGAAAATGTCAAACCGTTTACAAAAACTGATTTCTTCCGAAAACAACCTTTCTTTTATGAATCTTCGGTTTCATACTTTTTATAGTCTCGCTCTGGAAGTGGCTGAGGATTTTGATTGGAGCGATTATACCTTGATCACAGACGAGCTTTTTTATGACAAGTTGATTGATAAACTTTTGTTGGAATCCACAAAAGACAAACACACGCACTTTCATGGATTGTCTTCTGCCTTTCGTTCCACGCTTCGTGATTTATCAGAAGCTTGCGTGGAGCCTGTGCATTTCCGTGAACATTTTTCAGACTTGATCAAAGATGAAAAACAGCGCGCTGACTTGGATGCGCTTTTGACTTTTTATGACCGGTATATAGAGAGGCTGGAAGAGTTGGGTGTTTTGTCAGTGTCTGGTTTGGTGCGGTTATCCACTCGTGCTTTGGAAGAGGGGAATTCCAAAAGTCTTTCTAAATATAATGAGATTTTGTATTACGGGTTTTATGACTTAAATAATATTCAAGCTGATTTTTTTTCAGCTGTGGCCAAAGCTTATCCAGTGTCTCTTTTTTATCCTTATCGTCAAGGACATCCGGCTTTTAAATTCATCGACAGATTATATGAGTTGAAACTGCAGACAGGAGGCGCCAAGTCAATACATTTACCTGCCAACACCAAAGAATGCGCTCTCGGTGAATCTCTTGACCGTCTTTTTGATCCTGCCAAACCAGTGTCAAACCGTGTGGCTGACGAAAAACTGCGCATCATGAACACCTCTGGTATACGAGATGAGATTTGGATGATAGTGAAGGCCATTAATAATCTGCATGAAAACAAAGAAGAGCCCATTGATTTTAATGACATTGGCGTGGTGTCCAGAAGCATGGAGCCTTACCGAAATGTGATTTCAACGGTTTTTCAGGACAATGCCATTCCTTATTCCATTGCAGAGGGAGAATCTCTCCTGCGTTACCCGGTGGTGAAATTGGCGCTTTCGATTGTAACTCTCCGCAGGCGTGATATCCCGGTGACAACGGTTTTGGATATTCTGGAATCACCCTATTTTCGGCATTATGGGTTTCAAGGACGGAACAAAGGGCAGAAGTTAATTGCCAATTGGAAACGTTTGATTCATCGGCTGGGTGTCCATTCCGGGTGGCTGCAATGGTTTGGAAAGGTGTCTCCCTGGACAAAGAAAGACTTTAACCTGATGCCCGGCCATGAAGAGGACAGTGGAAAAGGGTGGATGATCCCCAAAGAAGACACTGCGGCGCTGTGGCTGTTTATTGAAGAAATTTATATGCGTTTGGATGCCTCAAAGGAGCATAAGGGCTGGGCGCAAAAGGTGGAGTTTACCAAGAATCTGCTTCAGGAATATTTTGATGTGAGCGGTGATCAAAAAGACGCCCAAGCCTGGGGAGAAGCCATTCAGGCATTGGAGAGCCTGAAGATCTTTGACCGGTTCAATCCCTCTGCTTCATGGGATGAGTTTTTGGATACTTTTGAGGAGAAATTGAATCGTACAACCATGGAGATGAATCCCGGCCGGAAGGGTGTGCGGGTCATGAATGCCATGGATGCGCGCGGTGAAACCTTTAAAGTTTTGTTTTTGATTGGGCTTAATGAAGGTCTTTTTCCGCGGCATATTCGTGAAGATTATTTGCTGCGCGATTCCGTGCGTCAATTGCTTCAACAGCCTGCCGGATACTGGATTTTGCCAAAGCTTGCCGGATATGAAGAAGAGAAACTTTTGTTTTATTTGATGGTGTCATCCGCGTCGAAAAGATTGTATTGCGTGTTCTCTCGGTCCGATGATGACGGTAAAGCGCAGGTCCCTTCTATTTATCTGCGCGAACTCAGCCGCGCGTCAGGGTATGACCTTGAATCTTCCGACAATGACCGTTTGCCGCGGCAGCCTTATAAGAAAATCAAGTCCATCCCTATTCATTTGCTGACTCCAAAAGAAATTTCCATTCTTTTGGCGGTGAATAGAGAAGACCCGACTGCTTTTTTTGAGCCAATGGGAATGAATGCCAACTTGATCAAGGAATGCACGCGCCGGGTGATTGAGATGAATCGTTTCGATGAGGCCGCCGGCATGGACGGTGTTGTGGGGCCGCCTATGGCGTATATGGAGATCCTTTTGAAAAAGGGGTTGTCACCGTCTGCTTTGGACAATCTGGGGACGTGTCCGTTTCAGTTCTTTATGCAGCGGGTCTTGCAGATAGAGAAGCCTGAATATCCATGTGAACGCGGAGACATTGCGCCTTGGCTGAAAGGCAATATTTATCATCTTGTTTTGCAGAAGTTTTATAAGATCCTTTGGGAATCGAAATATTGGACCAATGAATCTCCGGCACCGCCTTTTTGGATAGAGACATTGGATGATGTGATTGAAAAAACTTTTGCTGAATTCAACTGGCAGGAATTGGGTGTTTATCCGGTTTTATGGTATTCCTCCAAGCAAAAGATGGCAGAACACCTGCATCGTTTCGTTGAAAAAGACATGGAAGAACTTAAAGACAGTAAGTTGTATCCGATTTATCATGAACACCCTTTTTCCGCTCCGGCAGCCTTGGGGATCAAAGGCTTAAAATTCTATGGCCGGCCGGATCGTATTGATTGGGACCCGCAAGGCAAAAGATTTAGAATCATTGATTATAAAACACATGCCCGGAAAAGAACATTGGAAGAGATGGTGGTGAAAGGGCATTTTCGGCAGCCTCCGGTGTATCTTGAGATTGTGTCAAATTCTCAGCCCTTTTCAACGTCCCGCGCAGTGCCGCTGGGCGTGTATTATTATATTTTGGAAGATGAGAGAGAAGAGCGTGACAGTGGACTTGATCAGTCATTTTTGACATCCAAATGGCGGTCTATGCGTTTGAATTTATTGAACAGTATATTGATAGATTATCACCAGGTGGAAAACGGACAATTTGTTATTTCGCCGGATGAGAGCCGCGGCGGACACTGCCAGTATTGTCCTTTTTCTTATGCCTGCCGAAAAGCGCACACGCCGTCACGCAGGCGCGCTGAAAAATTTATGGACAATATTCGCCGGGAAAAGGAAAAAGCCATTAACAAATGAAGACCAGAGACCACAGACCAAAGACTGAAGACCTAAAAAATGCAGGGAAATTATGCCGAATAGCCG
>JANQER010000193.1 GCA_028278255.1 Elusimicrobiota bacterium
AAAAAACAAAAAAATATCTTTTTGCATTCATGTTTCTAATCTGTGTAATCTGTGGACAATAAAAAGAATCTTTTTACCCACAAATTTTGTTAACGAGGCTTATTTATTTATAAAAATTCTTGCTTTTTCCCAATACCCCAGCTATCCTTTATTATTGTTTTCTTCCAAAGCCGTGATTTTGAACTTTGGATTTTCTTTTTATATTAAGGATACACTATGCTTCCAAATGACATCGCACAAAGCCGCAAAAAAGAAATGAATTGGGTGGACTGCGCTTCTCTCATTGTCGGGATTATGCTGGGCACCGGCATCTTTGTGGTGTTCCCCAAATTGGTGGCTGAGCATCATCCGTCTCTTTTTATGATTCTGTTGGCATGGGCGCTCGGCACACTGGTGGCCATTGCCGGAGCGCTCTGCTATGCAGAGCTGGCCTCCATATACCCTGAAAATGGCGGAGATTATGTTTTTCTCAGGGAGACATATCAACACAACAACAAAAATGCCATTAGCTTTCTCTTTGCTTGGGCACAGATTCTGGTCATACGTCCCGCCTCTCTGATCAGCCTGGCCATTGTTTTGGGCATGAATTTCAATATTGTATTGAATAGGTTTACTGAATACTATTTCTTCTACTCATTAACACAACAACAGTCCCAACGCCTCCTGACTTTGGTGGCCATATCCACACTGATTCTATTCACCTATGTGTCTGTGACCGGACTAAAATCATCCAAATGGGTTCAAAATATTTTGACTGTGATCAAAATCATTTGCATTTTAATCATCATAGGGTTTGGCCTGTACTTGGGACGACACATGTCTGCGAATCTCAAACCATTGCTTTTTCCCTCAGACATGTCATTTTTTGATCTTTTTAAACATTTGGGCATGGCATTGGTTCCTATTATGTGGGTCTTTGGAGGCTGGAATGAAGCCCCTTATGTGGCCGGGGAGGTCAAAGACCCCACACGCCAGCTCCCCAAAGCTTTGTTAAGAGGATTAATCATACTGGGGCTGCTGTACATCGTGGTCAACTTTGTTTATGTCCTTCATCTGACGCCACAGGGATTGGCAGGTTCGTGGAATTTTGCCACAGATCTCATGAAATCCTGGTTTGGCACAAAAGGAGAAGTGTTTTTGGCTGTCGTGCTGGTGCTGTCAGCAGCCGGCGCCATCAACGGCCTCACAATGACCGGCGGACGAATGACACAAGCGCTGTCGGCAGATTATCCCTTGTTCCGCCCTCTGGCCATTATGCATCCCAAATACAACACACCTGTGGCAGCCTTGGTCTTTAACTTTGTGATCACGCTCATTATGGCTATTATTGTTCAATGCAGCCCAAACAGCATTGATAAACTCTTGGTTTTCACAGCCGGCGTGATATGGATATTTTTTGCTCTTGTGGTGGTGGCTGTTTTCATGACGCGCAAAAAATTAAAACCGGAACAAATCCCTTACAAAATACCTTTATACCCTTTAACCCCGCTTGTTTTTCTGCTCATGTGCGGATATATGATTTGGGGCGCCTGGGAATACAAGCCCGCTGAAACCCTATGGGGAATTGCCATCCTGATTGTTGGTGTTCCTGTTTACTATGGATCAGTGAAGTTTATCCACAACAGTCATCGGTAAAAACAGGTGACCGGTGATCAGTCAAAACAACGAATGATATCTCACCAACTTATCTTTTCAATAACCAACTAACGACCAATGACCGATTTCTATTTTTTCACCAACAATGATCTCAGTGCGTTTTGGAAGGAACTCAAATCAATGGGCTTGTGCAATAAGCGAAGTCCTTTTTTTTCAATCTCCTGCGCCAGGGTGGCATTGATCACATCTCCTGTGAGAAAAAGGAACTCAGGTCTTGGTTTATTGGACCACAAGTCCCAATTTTCAAAAAGATTAATCCCTGTGCCCTCATCCAAACGAATATCTGCTATCACCAAATCAAACGCCCCTTTAGACGCCTTAACAGACGCCTCTTGCAAACTCACAGCAAAATCCACCCGATCTCCTTCAGCCTCCACAACTTTCTGAAGGAATGACAAAACATCAGGCTCATCATCCACCAAAAGCACATTCTTGTCCCGCACAGGCGGAAGAGAAGGCGGCTGGGATTTGGCATACCCCATGCCTTCTTCCATCAGGGGAAGTTCAAACCAAAATGTAGTGCCATACCCCACCTCTGTTCTGAAATCGATTTGCCCGCCATGATCCTCCATAATCTGCCGGCAAATGGCCAAACCCAGCCCAGTGCCGCGGCCTTCAGCCTTTGTGGTAAAAAACGGCTCAAAAAGATGCTCACGCACAGACTCAGGAATACCAGGACCTGAATCTGCAAATTCCAAACGAAGAAAACCGTCCCCTTCCTGGGCCGTTACTTTCAGCCTTTTAGGACCTGCCCATGTGGACATGGCATCGCAGGCATTATTGATCAAATTGACAAATATTTGCTGAATCTGCTGAAAATTACCTCTGACCATAGGCAGCTTTTGAGGCAGATTCACTTCCACTTCAATATTGGCCACTTTCTTCAGTTTATATTGCAGCAAATCCTGGGAAGCCTTGATCACTTTTCTCAAATCCAGCGGCCGTTTTTCAATTTCTCCCTGGCGCACAAACAAAAGAAGGTTCTCAATAATCTTCTGGCAGCGCAGGGCATTATCAGTGATAATGCGCAAATCATTTTGAATGTCCCTGATGTCCCCCCCTTCAGCCTTTTGATTCACTTCTTCGCACAACAAATCCGAGTACCCCACCACAGCCTGAAGAGGATTATTCAGCTCATGCGCAATTCCGGAAATCAATTGCCCCACAGCAGACAACTTTTCAGACCGGATCAGCTGCTGCTGCAGCCTGCGCGCCTCAGTGATATCGCGAATCACAAAAGTCCATTCTTTGTTCATCCAAAAATCATGCTGAGAACCGCCCCATGACACACTCAGATCCAGGAAACGGCCGCCTTTGGCCATGCCCGGCAAATAAAAATCCCGAATAGCGCCTTTTTCCATCACTTCATTCAAAAGCAATCTGAATTTGCCGCCGTCATTGGCTTGAAACAAAGCCGTCACAGGTTTGCCCACAATTTCTGAAATCTTATATCCGAATATCTGCTCAGCCCCGCGGTTCCAAGTGGTGACCCAATGCTCCCGGGAAAGGCCAATCACTGCTTCAGGCGAATTGTCCAAAACAGTCCTATAACGGGCTTCTGATTCAGCCAGTGTTTGAAACAAAATAGTGTTTTCCATGGCCAATCCAACGGCATTGGCATACAGCGTTAACCCTTCTTTGTCCGAATCTTCCAAAGACCTGCCCGTATAGTAATTGTCTGCTGTCAGCACACCCAACACATGGTCTTTGCCGCAAATAGGCGCCATCACAAATTCACGCGTTTTGGCTTCAGCCACAAAAGACGGATTCAAGCGCGGATCAGATTTGACGTCAGACTCGCTCACCACAATGGCATTGCGCGTGCGCACCGCTTCGTTCAAGATGTCACTGCCCCCTAAAGGCACGCGGCGTTTTCGAAAAGCAATTTCTGAAAACCCCATTGATTCGGCCCCATAAGTGTACCGGCCCACGATTTCCTTTAGACCGTAATCCACCCAATACATGGCTGTTCTGTCAAAAGAAAACCCGCGCGCCACTGCTTCCAGGCATGTGCGCAAAATAGTCTCTTCCTCCAAACGCTGGATCACAGACTCTTCCATATCCCGCAAAGCTGTTAACTGACGAATCCGCTGTTCCAGTTCTCTGTTCCGCTGCTCCAGATTTTCTGCCATGCGGTTAAAAGCAGTGGCCAGAATCCGGAGTTCCCTTGTTTCAGGCTCACGAAAACGGTACGCCAAATCTCCGGATGCAAACCGCTGTGTCCCCTCTGCCATGGCTTTAATCGGTCCTGTCAAAGCTGAGATCCGCCAAAAAATATACAATGTGACCAGAACACATGCCAAAACAGAAAAAATAACAGCCAAATTTTTAATATAATTCAATGGCGCCAAAAAGTCTTCTGATCGGGCCACAATCCCCAGACGCCAGCCAGTTCCCTCAATATCATGAAAACCTGTTAATTCGTCTTTAAACCTAGGCCTCAAGCCCAAAACCAGGTTATGTGTGTTCTGCTCTTCAATAAAGCCGCTTCCCACTTCACCGACCCGCAAGTTGCTTAATATTTCTTCCACATACCGCATATCACAGTCCAAAACAATCCCGCCCAGAAAAATACCAGCTTCATCAAACACAGGCTTGGCATAACGTTTGACCAAAGGCCCTTCTTCGCTGAATTTTTCCAAAGACGCCTGGTAAATCTTCCCCTGACGCAGGTCATTCAAAACAGCATTGGAGGATTCTGTCTGTTCATATTCCGAACCAATGGGTTCTCTCACAGAGGTCACCAGTTTCCCGTCAGGACCGATATAGCCGATATTAAAATAAGCTTTTGCCCGATCAGAAAAGTTGGTGAAATATCTTTTAATTTGACGGCGATAGATTTCCGCTTCCTGGGTAAGTCCAAAACCAATATTTTTGTAATAGTCATCAATCAGAGGCGTTTCAGAGAGGGATTCAAGGTCGTTTAAGCGCTGTTCAAAAAAAGCCTGCAGGCCGCGGGAAGTGCTTTGCGCCAAACCATCAATTTGCTGCAGCACATTTGCCAAAATTTGGCGGCTCACCAGAGTGTAACTGAAAAAACCCATACAAAAAATCACCGCTATAATAACCGGCAACACACCTATGAGCAGCTTCCGGCTGAAAGTTTTGCCTTTAAACAAATTCGTCCAGTGGCTCAAATCATGCGCAAATAATTTTTGGGGGATTTTAGTATCTTTTATTGTCATATCAGACATCCGTTCTCCGCGAACCTCAACCGATACCATCAAAAAACAACACGGCAAACAGCACATTCAAGTATACTTGTGTGTTACTCATTATTCAAGGTCATTGTTAATTTTATGTGTATAACATTGTGAATTATTGTGAATAATAGGGAACGGTCGCGACCGTTCCCTACAGACCCTTCTAAAAAAATCTTCTAAATTTCTTTACCAACCTCATATTTTTATATATAATGGAGTCATCATACCTAGGGTCCATACCTGCTTTTCCTAACATACAATGACGTATGCCAGAAAATTCTTGCAATGATGCAATTTTTTAAACGCCACTTCTTTGGGCGGCGTTTCCCTATTGGTAAATAAAATATTGCGAGGAATCTATCATGCCCACTAAAAAAAACATAAAATTAACACAACAACAAAACCACAATGGAAATGGGTATTATCAACCAATGAAAAAAGAACCGCTTAATCTGACAAAAATATTCGGCGCCAATGTGTTCAATGAAAAAGTCATGAAAGAGAGGCTTCCGGCGAACATCTTAAAGGAGCTTAAAAAAACAATTGAAGAAGGCTCTCCTTTAAAACCTGAGGTGGCCAAAGTTGTGGCCAAAGCCATGAAAGAATGGGCCATTGAAAAAGGAGCCACACACTTCACGCACCTTTTTCAGCCGCTCACCGGCCGGACAGCAGAAAAACATGACTCCTTTCTGTTTCCGAATGACGACGGCACAGCCATTATGAAATTCTCAGGCAAACACCTGATCAAAGGCGAGCCTGATGCTTCTTCTTTTCCCAGCGGCGGCATCCGCGCCACTTTTGAAGCGCGCGGGTACACAGCTTGGGACTGCACCACATCTGCCTATCTCAAGGAAGATGATGCTGGGAACGTGACACTCTGTATTCCCACTGCTTATTATTCCTTCACAGGCGAGGCCTTGGATAAAAAAACACCCTTGCTCAGGTCCATGGAAACAGTGTCCAAACAAGCCATGCGTGTGCTGCGTGCCTTGGGCAACAAAACATCAAAGCGTATTGCTGCCACAGTCGGTCCGGAACAAGAGTACTTTTTGATTGAAAAAAAGTATTTTGACCAACGATTGGACTTACAGACCGCTGGCCGCACACTCTTTGGCGCTGCAGCGCCTAAAGGGCAAGAACTTGAAGACCAATACTTTGGCGCCATCAAAGACCGTATTTCCAAATTCATGCTGGATTTGGACATTGAGCTATGGAAAATGGGCGTCACAGCCAAAACCAAACACAATGAAGTGGCACCCACGCAATATGAACTC
>JANQER010000196.1 GCA_028278255.1 Elusimicrobiota bacterium
ACTGGTTCCCATGGTGGGACCGGTGATGACCTGGGGCTGATCGTCCGGCGAGCCGCAAGCCGACATCAGGATCATCACCGTTAAGGCAACAACCTAATGGTGCGCGATACAGGATTCGAACCTGTGACCCCTTCCATGTCAAGGAAGTACTCTAACCAACTGAGCTAACCGCGCATAAATTCTATTTTCGTTTATATTTCTTCACAATTCTGGCTTCTATGCCGCCGCGAGGGGCAAACTCACCTTCCACTTCTGCCCACTTGGGTTTGGCACATTTTACCACAGAATCAAGGATTCTGTTCACAATATTTTCCGTAAAAATCCCCAAATTCCGAAAAGAATTCAAATACAATTTCAAAGATTTTGTTTCCAAACACAATTTATCCGGGCAATACCGAATGGTGATTATACCAAAATCAGGCAACCCTGTCTTGGGGCAAACAGAGGTAAACTCCGGGAAAGACAGTTCAATGTCATACCCGGAAAAAGAATTTTCCCAGCAATCAATATCCGGCAGTCGCACATCAAGCCCGGCTTTGGCATGTGATTTGGTATAAGAACGATTTGGCATAAATGGTCCACAGTTAAAAAAAACAATTTCAGGGGACTGAGGTCTTATTATAGCATTTTCTCAAAAACTTCTACAAACAGCGGGGTGGGACCTGACTGACTGGAATAAAGTTTCGCCTCAAAAACATAAATAAGGCATTTATGTCACAAGTCCTAGAATTTTAATTTCATTTGACAAAGGCAGGAAGTCTGTGTCATAAGTCAACAATGGGATCCTTTCACACAAACTCACTCCGGCAATAAAAGAATCCCCTATCCCAAGACCATATTGGTCTTTTATCCGGCTGGCCGCTAAAATATTTTCTTCATTGGAATGCAAGACAGATACTTCCCATGATTTAACAAGTCCGAAACATTGATCAGCCGTGACTTTCCCCTTATATTTGGTTATCACATAATGAAATTCACAAAGCGCCATAAAAGGAATGGCTATTTTTTTCCGAATGGTTTCCAAATCAACAACACCTGGCTCATCAAAAAAGTAGGCAAGCAAAGCAGACGTATCAACAACAACGTACGGAACACTCTTCCAATTAATATTTTGTTTTGCTCTCACGCGCTCTCTCCTGCCGTCGAAAACTCTGAAGACCCGTTAATGACATCCCTGAGTTTTTCAAAAAACCCCGGGCTTTTTTGAAGCCATTGGCAGGAAGAGGCAATAAAATAATTTCTCCGCCGGCATCAAGAAATTCAACCCTTGAATTGGGCCGGATATGATATTTCTCTCTCAAGGCTGCCGGTATAACAGTCTGCCCCCTTAAAGAAACTTTTGATGTCATACAAATCCTCCTCATTCTCATTTAAGGTCATTTCAGCATATAAGAGGATATAGAAAAATACAAGATTTTTTTATTTATTTCATACTTCTTCGCTTTCGGCTCAAGACAATAAAAAAGATGATTCCGTCAACGGACTCTTATGCGGCTCTTCTCAAATGAATCTCAGCCAAATAAAGGTCCAAAGCATCCTGAAGATTCATCCAAAATTCCGGAGATGTTTTTAGCGCCCGGCTCAAAAGAATAGCTGTTTCAGCGGTCATATCTCTTTTCCCATTAATGAGCGTATTGATCCGCTGAACAGGGACTTTCATCTTTTTCGCAAGCGCCACCTGCGTCAGCCCCATAGGCTCTAAAAACTCGTGCCACAAAATCTCTCCCGGATGAGTTGGTTTACGATGTTTTGGAATCATTTTAGCACCTCAATGATAATCAACAATTTGCACTTCCTTCACATTCCCATCCATCCACTTAAAAATAATGCGATACTGATCATTGATGCGTATACTATGGAAAGAAGAAAGATTGCCTTTTAAATGTTTCAACCGGTTTCCTGGCGGGACCTTTAAATCACTCAGCTGATGTGCGGCGCCGAGCATATCAAGTTTACGTGCGGCCAAAGCCCGCAAAACGTGCGGAATACGCCTGGCCTCTTTGGAGTTTTGTCCGTTAAAGATATCCTCAGTCGCTTTATCCCGAAAACCAAGTATCATATTCTAATTATAATATTTTAACGTATAACGTGCAATAGTTAATATTCTACGCGAAAAGGCGTCTGATTCTTTCTTTTCTCATCATCTTCTCAATTCTGGCTGTTATATCTTTGATTAGATCTAATATCACCACAGGCACCTTCAGCCCAAAGGCATCAATATTGGTTTTATTTATCGTCATGACCCGCAATGCATTAAATACCAACGCACTGTCTTTTTCCAAATCCTTTAAAACGATTTTGTCCCCTGGCCAAATCTTGAAAAACACCTCTGCTTGCTTTAAAAGCTGTAATTCAGGATACTTTGACACCAAAACATCCATCATATTTTCCCTTCTTAACGGGCGGGGTAAAGCCCCGCCCCTACAAGAGGCACCAATGGCTGTCATTGCTCTGATTTTATTATTGACACCTGTATAAATAATTTCCTATACTATTTCCAGGAGGTGCAAAATGAGACCAACTGGAAAATCAAAAGATCTTTACAAACGCCCCGTTCAAGCCGTCAAACTTCTGAAAAAAGGAATACGTCCCGTGGACGTTGCCCGCCAACTTGGTGTTGAGCGTCGTACCGTCCGCTATTGGAACGCCGCTTACAAAAAACATGGAATCAAAGGCCTAAAAGCCAAGACCAATACCGGACGCCCACCCAAACTCTCCGCCACATTC
>JANQER010000088.1 GCA_028278255.1 Elusimicrobiota bacterium
CGATGGTAGAAGACGCCGATGAATCGGCGCGCTACAAAAAATGCTAAACCATTTTTCTCTTTTTGTTTTGGATTTTGAACTTTGAGGTTCATTAAATTTTAAAACCAGATTGCAGGTGGTCGACTTCGGTTTTGATGTCTTGGAGCTTTTTGAGAACATCAGGGGAAATGTCTTTGGTGTGCGATAATTCCTGGAGGTGTGTGGAAATCCTTTTGGCCAAATGCGCGTTTTTGGCCACATGCTTATGCAAAGCCTCTATCATGGCATTGAATTCATCCTGCAAATCAACCAGCTCATCTCCCCGGCGCAGATGAATGCGGTGGGTCAAATCCCCTTCAGCCACAATGCGGGCTGATTTTTCAAAACGATAAATCGGACCGGCCAGTTTATTGGAAATCAAGGCCGCCACCACCACCACAGCCATCATATACAAACTCAGCTTGGCAATAAGAACAAAACTCACCTTCCGAAAAAGCTCATACAAGCCGGGATCCATAAAATCCTGCACAATGTTCCGGCCGAACGTGTCATAAAAATCCCATCCCATCAAACAAATGGCCACAAACACAAACACCATGACCAACACAATAAACTTGGCCTGCAGTTTTTTCTTAACAATAAAAATCCGCCGCTTAAAACGAGGCAAAGGCGCGGATTGGCCGGATGAGAGAGCTTGTGAATTTTCCATATAACATTAATTAACAGAGATAAACAGGTTTGTCAATATTACGGTTAAAAACAAATAATAAAAATACTACAATTTCCCACGAACAAACTTTCGCACATCTTCCATTCCTTTGACAGCTATCATGGCTTCTTTTCGATCAGCCTCTTCTCCGGGGTATCGGAATCTGACGGCATAGCGGCTCAATGAATTCAACACATCTATCAACAATTCAAAAGTACCGTCTGATTCAGAAGCAATATTTTGCAAGCCAACAAGATCATGGGTCTTCGGGAATCGTATCTTTTGAGATGTCAAATAAGCCTTCAAATATTTTTCAGTGCATTGTTGACAATGAAAACAAACAACATCAAAAAGAGGTTTTGAACGTTTTTTGATAAGGATATTGACCGTTCATAGTCTTGCTCGGCTTTATCAACCCATTCTCTTACAATTTTATTTCTCATATAAAACAAGGCCTTTTTCAATAATTTCCTGAAGGAAACAATCCCCTTGTTTAATCCTTGTTCGTATATCGGAAAAATTACGGACAACTATGTCTACAGGGAACGGTCTGGGATGCAAAGCTTTTGATGCCTTCAGATAGGCTTCTCTTCTTTCCTTTTTTGTCCAACCATGCACAACAAGAAGAAAGTCCACATCACTGTCTTGCGTGGGACGCCCATAAGCATATGACCCAAACAACATAATCCTCTCAGGATTGACAGCCTCTGCTATACAGTCAGCAGCCGCTTTAATGCGATTCCTTGTGATTTTTACACTCATATATTCCACCACTTTTTATCACAAAAATATTTTCATCTTCAATCGGGGACAGGCCTCCCGCTCTTCAAAAGACGCTAAACAACAGTAACTAATATATATTTTTTTGGCCATTCTTTCAATTTTGCAACGCTCTTCACAACAAAATCCACGGCGTGGCACTCGCGTCCGATTAAAATATACGCACCAATTCTGACCACTGTTGAGTCATTGTGAAGTTTCTTATCTTCAATTCCTATTTTTGTTCGCCCATTCTCTCAATGCTTCTGTGGTGCTGCGGAAGGCCAGTTCCTTCCAGGGGATTTCAGACGGCTTAAAGGCTTTGACTTCCAAAGCTTCCCGGCTGATTCTGGGCTTGGGGCCGATCACCTTGGCCAAATACACAACAGTCACCACATTGGCCTTTGGATAGGAATAAATACCATGCAAGCCCAAAACCTTCACGCGCGTTAAAATCTCCTCATGCGTTTCCCTTTGAGCCGCCTGCATCACGGTTTCACCCATTTCCATATAACCTGCCGGATAGGTCCACAACCCGCGTGCCGGGTCAAGCGTGCGCCGAAGCAGATATACTTTTCCCTTATGCACCGGAAGAGTGGCTGCCACAACCGTGGGATTCTGATAATGCACAAGCCCACAGGACTGACACACATGCCTGCGCCGCTCTTCCAAAGGCACAAACCCCATGCGCACTTTTCCCCCGCATTGACGGCAATGTCGATAAAACTTCCCATCCATAAAACAACCTCACATATTTGAAACCACGGATCAACACGGATGATCACGGTAAACCTTAATTGGACATCAATGATTCTATTTGACTGTGTTCATCCGTGTCCATCCATGGCCCCCTGAATAATTAGAATAATTATTTTTTCCCCTTGTGCCAGGGCTGGCAATGATTTATATTTATCATACAAGATATCATAATATAACAAATCTGAATATAAGGAGAACACTTATGTTTTTTGATAGTGCTACAGGTGTCTGGAAAATTGTTTTATCTATCATCTTTTTCCCCATGTTTTTTCAAGACGCTTTTCTGAAATATGCCTGGGGCGCTCAAGATATATTGTGGGTGATGTCGCTCAAACGGGTTTTCCTGCTCCTTCCGGTCTTGGCCATTATTCTGGCCTGCTGGGCCAGCATGGCCAGCGTGCTCACATCTGTCTTCCGTCAGAAACGAGCTGAATTCATCATGGCCATTCTTGTAACCTGGTGGGACATGGGCCGCTCCATCTTTATATTTTGGGGCGGTATTTTTAAATTCCTTTTTTATTTTGTGGCTGCGCTTTTGGCTCTGCTCAAGTTTATTATTATCGGCATCTGGACCCTGGTGCAGGATATTCTCCTTGTGCCTTTCCGCATTCTGAAAAACATCGGATCTAATGTGCTGTCCCCTGGTGTGCCCTGGATTGCGGTCACCTTAACTGTGCTCTGGTCCATTTTAGAAGCCTGCATCTTCACCTATGTCACCACCCCTCTGGTGATTGACACACTCTCCAACATGACAGGCAACTATATTTCAGAAGCATTCATCCGCATCCCCCTGTTTTTCTTCCTGCTGATCGTGATTTTGGGAAGCTACACAGTCCTGGCCAATTGGGCACATGCCATTCGGCAGAGGAACATACCGGCTATTCTCAAAATCAGCGCCATAGAAGCAGCAGTGCTTTTTGTAGAGGTCATGTTTCTGTACCGGGAATTTGTGGATTCTCTGATGCCTTGGTTTGCCCAGCATGCCAATTTTGAGCCGGGCCTTTTTGGCATCATTGCCATTGCGGTGATGTCCTGGTTTGGCGTACGTGGTATTTCCTGGTTTTTATTTGCCGCCCACGGCACCCCCACCATTCTGGCCATGATCCAAGGCAGCGGCATTGCACCTTCTGCGCCCAAAGAGGTTGACCGTGTCAAAGCCGGCCTCAATATCACCAAAGGATTTATTGAGCAAATCAGGTCGGAAATGGGTGATATTCAGAAAAAAGGCGATGAAATTCTCGGGGCTTTTATTGTCCCGCCGCTTCAGCTTATTGCCTCTGCCATTAATTTCTGTACGCTGTGCCTGAGCAGCCAGCATCTTTTTGATCTTCCGTTCAAAACATTCGACGAGGTCATGAATTCCAAGATGCTTTTGCACGGGGTGTCCAAGAAAAAAATCGTTTCCATAGACAAAGACAAAGATTAAGTCATGACTCATTTTCACCCTCATGCGCCTGCCTAGCAGGCGCATGAGTCAATCTCTGCGTGTCTTTATATAATAGGAGGTTTACTGTGATTGACAAAAAAATATTTTCCTTTATACTCTTCGTTGGCTTATTGGTCGGCTGTTCAGGCGGGATCAAAACAAGGCCGCCGCGCATGTGTCTGATTGTGGGCATGGACATCAGCGGATCCTTTTTGGGCAGCAAATACTATAATGATTCCATCCGATTTTTGTCGCATTATTTGGATGCGCATATGCGCGGTTACGGTGGGATGGAAGTGCCTGAAACCCTGTTTATCGGACCTATTGGCGGATCTAAGGACAATGAAGCCAAAACCTTCTTTCCCAAACAAACATTTGAAGGCCAATCCATTCCCAAAATCGCCAAAAAACTCAAGGAAATATTCCCCAAAAACAAAACCAATCCTTATTCTGACTTTAATGCGTTCTTTGATCAGGCGGCCAATATCATCAAAGACCGCAAACTTCTGATGCGGCCTGTCACGATTCTCATTCTCAGCGACGGCAGACCAGCATTCGGCAGAAAACCACAAAAGACAGATTACGAAAAAATCAATGTGGCTGGTTTGGAAAAACTCACCCGCAACATCACCATCCGTCTGTTGTACACATCAGCAGAAGTGGGCAAAAACTGGCAAACAAAAGTGCCGCGCCGCCGCGTCAAAATTTGGACGCAGGACGCCATTGTCATGGAGCAATGGAAAGAACCCAACATCATGATCCCAGGCAAACCATTCAAAGAACAAGAAAAATTCTTTAAATGGATCAAAGACCAGGTGGATTTTGGGGTCAGATCAAGAAGAGTGGACAAGAAAGAAACCGCCAAATAAAAAGCCGGTGGTCTGTCTCTCGCCAAGGAGCAAAGAGCGCAGAGTGCCTCACATTATACAGGACGAAATAGACCGATTCATCGACACGTTAGCACACAAATTTTGACATCTGACTTTCGTAATTGCCCAATTTATTGGGCGTTTTTCCTGAATAGCGAATAAACGATTTCTATAAGAGCCCAATAAATTGGGCAATTACATAAACCAGTCTTATCTAAAACACATTGGGCTTAAACCCCTTTTTTGGGACAGAAGGATATCAACACACACGCTGCGCACGCGGGTTTTTGGGCTTTGCACACCTGGCGTCCGTGCGTGATAATGGCATGGGAAAACCAGATCCAATCTCTTTGCGGCACAATCTTCATTAAATCTTTTTCGATTTTGTCCGGGTTTTCCTGCTCTGAAAATCCCATCCGATGGGACAACCTGATCACATGAGTGTCCACCACAACCCCTGACGCAATGCCAAAAGCCGTCCCCAACAGCACATTGGCTGTTTTTCTGGCCACGCCCCGCAGAGACAGAAGCTCCTCCATGGTTTTTGGCACTTGGCCATTGAATTTCTCCGTCAAATCCCGCGCGCTCAACACCAAAGACTTGGCCTTTTGCCTGAAAAAGCCTGTGGAATGAATCAGCTTTTCCACTTCCGGCAAAGACGCTTTGGCCATGGCCTGCGCTGTGGGAAACCGCTTAAACAAAGCCGGGGTCACCAGATTCACCCGCTTATCCGTGCATTGCGCTGACAAAATAGTGGCTGTGAGCAATTGAAATGGACTCTCAAAATCCAAAGCGATCTTGGCCTTGGGGTAATTTTTTTTCAGCTCCAAAAGAATTTTTTTAGTGTATAATAACATGCTAAAGATTATATAATTTTAGTCAATGTTCAGGTTATTGTTATTGCCGTTATGTGAATGTCAAGCGGTCAAAGCACGTTTATGTTTTTAATTCTGTAATTGCCTGATTTATCAGGCGCTTCTGATCCTGTCATTGCCTCAATTTATTGAACAATGACATAAAAAAACAGGGCCGCCTGAGTGGCAACTAATTTTATCAACTTTGCTGCACACAAAACAAACAACTGACAACCATGGCCATATACACAAAAACAGGCGACGGCGGGAAAACACAACTCCTTGGCAAAAAACGGGTCCTCAAAAACGACGCGCTCATCAAGGCCGGCGGGGAGATAGATGAACTCCAATCGGTTTTGGGATGGACGCAGACACAGCTCAAAAACAAAACCCTCATTCAAAAAATACAAACCATTCAAAAAGAACTGTTCATCATCGGGGTTGAAGTGTCAGCGTCTCACAGCACAAAAATACCAAAATTCAGGGTACGCATTGACAACGCGCACATCATTCGTCTTGAAAATGAGATAGACGCCATTCAACAAAAACTCGCGCCTCTTAAAACATTCATCCTCCCGGGCGGCACCCCGGCCGGCGCGTCTTTGCACATGGCCCGGGCTGTGTGCCGCCGCGCGGAAAGATCACTGATCCCTCTATTAAAAAACAAAAAAATCTCCCTTGCCGCGCAAATTTATCTGAACCGCTTGTCCGACTACCTCTTCATCCTGGCCCGCCAAGCCAATGAAGAGAAATGAAATTTTAAATCCTAACCCGGATAAACCGGAAACAACCAAATTCCGACACACAACAACCAAATAAGCCTTGAAAAAAGCGAGTTCCAATGATATAATAAACCAGATGGATAAACCAGTTTATTAACTCGGAGGGTGCTTATGAAAAAAATAGGAGCATTTGAAGCCAAAACCCATCTCTCTCAAATACTATCAGACATAGAAAAAAAAGAGGATGAAATTATTATTCAAAAAAGAGGAAAAAATGTGGCTGTTTTGATCTCATTTAATGAATTTACACATCTCCATGAGCATCAAAAAACATCACAAATTTTAGATGGATTTCGTGAGATCAGAATGTCTCAAAAAAGTCATTCCGGAAAACACGCGCCTGATATCAAGAGCCTCATTGATATGGGGAGAAAGAGATGAAACAAGAACTTGTGATCGATGCCTCTGTGGCTGCCTCATGGGTGATCCCGGATGAAAAATCAGAAAAATCCGAGCGGCTCCTTAAAAACACTTTGGAAGAAAAAATCCTGCTCGTAGAACCTGTTCTCTGGCAGTATGAAATCCTCAACCTGCTCAAAAGCGCTGTTTCTAGAAAACGTCTCTCAGAATCCATGGCCAAGAAGGCCCTGCATCTGTTTGCCAATGTGCCTGTTGAATTTGTCTCTCCTGATCACCACAGTCCTTCCCATATCCTCCATTCATCATTGCAGCACAATCTCTCGGCCTATGACGCTGCCTATCTGGCCCTGGCTGAATTGCGCGGACTGCCTCTGATCACACAGGACAAAGATCTCCTGTCCCTGCAGCCTCGTTTCCCCTGGATCAAAACCCTCTGACATCTTGACGAATAAATCCATTAACCTTCTGCCATCATGAGATCAATTCCATCCTGCCATGGGAGAACATCAATATTGCCTAAATGAAAAGGTTGCGGTGACCGGCATAAGCAAAGAAGACGGGCATGAGGATTCTCCGCGGCAAATGAACGCAGGCCTGTAAGATCCTTTTCCAGCGGGGCAATTGATGATTTGATTTCCACTGCCCAGGGACGATAGGCGGGTCCACGCGATAAAATGATATCCACTTCAATTCCGGTATTGGACCGCCAATAATGAAGGCGATAGCCTTTTTCGAGGTAATCATTTTGCCGGATGATCTCCTGAATCACACGAGTCTCAAACAATCGTCCGAAACGGAAAGAACTTTCACGAATATCATCTGACAAATTTCCTTGTAAGGCGTTCAAAACGCCGCAGTCAAAAAAATAAACCTTGGGACTCTTCAGAAGCTGCTTCCGGACGGATTTTGACCACCCCGGGATGCGGTGAGCCACCAAAGTGTCTTCGAGAATTGACACATAATCCTGAACGGTTGTAAGGGCTGTGCCTGATTCCCGCGCCAAGGCCGCGAAGTTGAGCGGTTCCCCGTTCATCTGCGCGATCACATCCATAAATCGCATAAATCCTTCCACTTGGCGGACAAGAGCCTCCTGAAATATTTCTTCACGCAGATAAATATCAACGTATGCGCGCAATGTCCTATCCGGGTAAGGATCATCCAGACAAATGCCCGGCAGGGTGCCATAGCGAAGGATGCGCTCTTCTTGCAGGTCAAGTTCTTTATAGGTCAAAGGATGAAGATGGAAAGTCCAGGCGCGCCCTGCCAAAAGGTTGGCCCCGCCGCGTTTTAATTTGCGCGCACTGGAACCGGTCAACAAAAAACGCAGCCGCCCTTTGTGATCTTCGATCAAGGAATGGACTTCATCCAGCAGCAACGGACATTTTTGTATTTCATCAATAAACACTGTTAAATGTTTATGTTTTTTTAGACGGACATTGATTTCTTGGCGCAGAAGGCTGGGGCGCAGAATATAACGACGAAAGGTATCAGAATCCAAAAGATTAATCGACCAAGAAGCCCCTGCTTTTTTCAGGAACAAACGGGCGGATTTGGTCTTTCCTGTGCCTCTGGCGCCGAACAGAAATGTTGAGCGGCCCAGAGGCAGGAGACGGTTCAGATCAAGCTGTCTCTTTACCATACCCTATATTTATAATATATTTATATCTAATTCAATAGAATTCTAAATTTAAGCATGAACGTGCGATCAAAAAAGTTTTTCCAGTTCCGAGACTTTGAGGGCAGTGAGCACTGGGACGACTTTGTCTGCTGAGGAGAGCTCTTCCAGGGGATAGGTGGTGCCCACAGCCACGCATTTCATGCCGGCTTTTTGGGCTGATATAATGCCGTGCTTGGAATCTTCTATCACCAAACAGTTGTCAGGCTGAATATTTTTGTCCGGGAACAATTTCCCCAAATCAGCAGCGGCCTTCAAAAAAGCATCAGGCGCAGGCTTGCTGTTTTCCACATCTTCTGCTGCCACAATCACATCAAAATACTGTTTCACACCTGCAGACTCAGTCATCAAATCCACTTCATCCCGCAAAGCCCCGGATGCCACAGCCAAAGGAAACTTTTGCGAAAGCGCCATCACAATCTCCACCACCCCAGGCAGAATCACGAGGTTCTTAGACGCTTTTTCTTTATAAAGTCCGGTTTTGGTCTCAATCAGTTTTTGTATATCCGCCTCAGTAAAAACACAGCCTTTGTCTTTTAAGGCTTGCCGGAAACAACTGTTATCATCCATGGCCAAATAAGACGACAAATATTCTTCTTTAGAAACAGAAACACCTTTTTCGCGTAATAATTCCTGAATCAAAGACATATGCAGCGGCTCTGAATCAACTATCACCCCGTCGCAATCAAAAATCACGGCTTTTAACATAACACCCTCCAAGAACATGGGAATAACCAAATTCCAAGAAACAAGAGACAAACAAATTCCAATAACCAAGAAACAAACACCCATTTTCATGTTTCATTTTAATATTTACATTTTGCATTTCCAGTTTCTCCAGGGCATGAGTCAGCGTTTGGCCGCTGTTTGAGTATTGTTCCTTGGTGATTGGTTATTATTTGGTTATTGTATCTTGGAGTTTGGTTGTTTCATTTTATTCATCCCTTCTCACAAAGATATTGAAACGCTGCTTTTGCGGCTTGATGGCCGGAGAGGCTGGCGGCTTCTATGGTGGGGGGCAGGCCTGTGTTGACCCAATCCCCTGCCAAAAAGAAATTCTCCAAAGGCGTTGTCAAACCCGGACGATTCTTCCAAAAGTCCGGTGTGGGCGAAGGCGTGGCCTGCCTCTCGAAAATCACACTGCTGTGCAAAGGCTTTTCATGAAAGTCCGGAAAACATCTTTTCAAATCATTCAGAGCCATTTCCACCAATTCATCACTTGTCTTATTCACATGATCCGCCCCGGCGCTCAGCACCAAAGACACGTATCCTTCAGATGCGGCTTTGTCCCCCCATAATTGTCTTCGATTAAAAATCCACTGAAAATCCGTGTCCAACAGCCCCAAAAACGCCTCAGAAAACAAAGACTTGGGAAACCACAAATTCACAGAAACAATGGGTGAACACTGTGTTTTTTCCAAAGCGCTGTAAGCGCCTCGAATCTCCTGCGGGCAAATTTTTAAAAAAGAGTGAACCGGCACAGCGCTCACAAAAACATCAGCTTCCCCAGTGACACCT
>JANQER010000283.1 GCA_028278255.1 Elusimicrobiota bacterium
ATCCTGGGCTTGCCCTGGCACAGAGGAAATGCCGCTGGTGTTCACTGTGACCACTTGGTAGTAATAAGTGGTTTCTGCCATAAGAATCTGATGATCATAGGTGAATTGACTGTTGGTGAAATTTTGGATAAATGTATAGGGCCCGGCTGCTGACACAGTGCTATAGGACAGTTCGTAACGATTTATGTAAGCTGTGGGAGGCACTGCAGGCGCTGTCCAATCCACTGTGATGTCTGTGCCTGTGACTGTGGCTGTGACGCCGGGCGCGCCTGGCGCAGGATGGCCGGCCTGGGCTGTGGCGCCATTGGACAGGCCGGAATAATTTCCAGAATCATCCGACGACCAGATGCGCACATAATAACTGGTGTCCAATAAAAGCCCTGTTAATTGATACACTTGCGCTTCATTGTATGTGGCGCTGGTGGAAATATTGATCTGGGCCTGATCAGTCGCGGCTGCGGCCATGTCCGCGATCACAGTGCTGTAGAAAATATAGTAATCACCATTGATCAAATCTGTGGTAAACCCGGTATCTTCTGACGGCGCGCTCCAAGTCAAATCTATTTCACCATAACCACTGCCGCTCACCCCGGCAAAATCAGCAATAGATTCCGGCGCATAAGTATCACCAGTCAATGCTGAATCCGTCCCTGGGATTGAGGACGTGCTGCCTATATCCACTGTGATGACACGATAGTAGTATGTGGTTTCAGCCTGTAAGCTCAGATGATCATATGTAAATTGGCTGTTGGTAAAGTTTTGGATGAATGTATACGGCCCGCCAACAGACACTGAGCTGTAATACAGTTCATACCGGTCAATATACGATGTGGGCGGCTCTGCCGGGGCTGTCCAGTCCACTGTAATGTCTATACCTGCGGCTGTGGCTGTGACACCGGGCGCTTGTGGCGCGGGATGGCCGGCCTGAACTGTGGCCCCATTGGATATAGCTGAATAATTCGTGCTTTCGTCTTCTGACCAAATGCGCACATAATAGCTTGTATCCAATAGAAGGCCGGTCAGCTGGTAAGCTTGGGCTTCATTGTATGTTGTGCTGGTGGAAATATTAATTTGCGCCTGATCTGTGGCGGCTGCGGCCATATCGGCTGTCACTGTGCTGTAGAAAATATAATAATCGCCATTTACCAAATCTGTTGTAAAACCAATATCTTCCGACGGTGCGCTCCAGGACAAATCTATCACCCCATAGCCGCTGCCGCTGGCGCCGGCAAAATCTGTAATGGCTTCTGGATCATAAGTATCGCCTGTTAAAGCTGAATCCGTGCCTGGCGTTGATGATGTGCTGCCTGTGTCCACTGTGACCACACGATAGTAATAAGTCGTGTCAGCTTGTAAGCTTAAATGATCATATGTGAACTGACTATTCGTAAAATTTTGGATAAACGTGTATGGCCCGCCTGCGGACACTGAGCTGTAATACAACTCATACCGGTCAATGTATGAGGCCGGCGGCGCTGCCGGCGCTGTCCAATCCACTGTGATGTCCACGCCTGCGGCTGTGGCTGTGACACTGGGGGCTTGTGGTGCGGGATGGCCGGCCTGGGCTGTGGTCCCATTGGACATGGCTGAATAATTGGGAATTTCATCTCTTGACCAAATTCTGAAATAGTAACTGGTGTCCAACAAAAGTCCTGTCAGCTGATACGTTTGTGCTTCATTATAGGTTGTGCTCGTGGATATGTTTATTTGCGCTTGATCTGTGGCGGCTGCGGCCATATCGGCTATCACTGTGCTGTAGAAAATATAGTAATCACCATTGCTCAAATCTGTGGTGAATCCAATATCATCTGACGGTGCGCTCCAGGATAAAGCTATCTGTCCATACACACTGCCGCTGGCGCAGGCAAAATCTGTAATGGCTTCTGGATCATAAGTATCGCCTGTTAAAGCTGAATCTGTGCCTGGCGTTGATGATGTGCTGCCTGTGTCCACTGTGACCACACGATAATAGTATGTTGTGTCGGCTTGTAAAGTTAAGTGGTCATATGTGAACTGGCTGTTGGTAAAGTTTTGGATAAATGTATACGGCCCGCCTGCAGCCACTGAACTGTAATACAGTTCATACCGGTCAATATACGATGTGGGCGGTACTGCCGGCGCTGTCCAATCCACTGTAATGTCCACACCTGTGACTGTGGCTGTGACACTCGGGGCTTGTGGAGTGGGATGACGTGCTTGGACTGTGGCCCCGTTGGACACAGTGGAATAAGACGGGACTTCGTCTCTTGACCAGATGCTCAGGTAATAGCTGGTGTCTAATATTAAACCAGTCAATTGATAGGCTTGAGCGGCATTGTATGTGGTACTTGTGGAAATACTGATCTGCGCCTGATCTGTGGCGGCTGCGGTCATATCAGCGATCACTGTGCTGTAGAAAATATAATAATCGCCATTCACCAAATCTGTTGTAAAGCCATCGTCGTCTGACGGGGCGCTCCATGACAAATCAATTTCTCCATACGCGCTGCCGCCAACACCGGCAAAATCATCTATGGATTCCGGCGCCGCAACATCAGCCGTCCAAGTCACCCGATTATTGATGTCATTTTCATAGGCAGCGCCGGCCAAAGGGCCGCTCCAATCCGTCAGAGTCCAACTTAAACCAGCGTCTGAGCCCTGCACATTGATGTTATACGCATTTGTGGCCGCATTCGTGCTGCGTGAAGTTTCAAAAGCCAGATTTGAAAAAGATGCTGTTGACGTTAAATCCTTGGCTGTGATATAAGCGCATGTGGCGGCTGACACGCCCATATAGTCAAATGTCGCATTGTCCAGCGAAACGCCTCCATTCCCGCTGATGTGCACTCCGTTGGATGCTGTGTTATAAATGCGGGCTTGGTCAATCACCAATCCGCCGGAACTGACCAGTGTATAATAATTGCCGCCTGCATCTTCCCGGTCCACCAATGTGGGGACGCTGAAGATGCCTTGAAGCGTTAAGCCGGCGCCGGGCGGGAAAATGGCTTGGGATTGGCCATTGTGGAGGGAAGCATCACAGTCCTCAAACAATAATTTCTTTTGCTTATTCTGGTCCTGTGAAGCAGCAATCAAAGCAAATCCCATTCGATCGCCTGTAACCGGACCGGGCCCTTCAGTAAACGCCAATTGAAATTGCGTAAAATCCTGTATTGCCCCATCCCCTGGATGTGTGCCCAGGTTGCCGCTCACTGTGCTTTCCACCTGCCAGTCGGCGCCGTCATACCGGATAAAGATCAACTGGCTCACAGCTGTGGCATCATCTGTGGAAGACACACTGGCGCTGTGGCTGTCCCCCAAAAACAAAACAGGTGTTGTGGCTGTGGACCCATATAGCTGCTGGCTGTAATTCAGTGTCATGGATTCAGATGCTGTCCAATCACCCATCACCCGCACTGTGCCGGTATCAGAGTTCTGATTGTAAGATAAGATATAACCATTGGGGGTATTCAGAAACTGATAATCATCAGGGTCATCAAAAAGCTGAACATGTTTCATAACAATGCCTATACCCCCGTCGATTTCAATTTGCGTTGTGATATTGGCCCCGCCTGTGACACCAATCAGATCGTCCACAAATGTATTTGAAGACGAATCCACATATACACCCAAATCATTTTGATGTATATCATTGCGCAGGCTTAAATTGTTCACGGCATTCGTGTAAAAATCAAGGCCGACATTTTCCCCATAAACCTCGTTTTCAGCAAATACATTATTAATGGACCCATTACTGGCGCTGATCCCTTTGTCATTTCCAAACACAGTGTTATTGTGCACATATGTATCAACAGAAGCGCCATTCACATGCACGCCGTTAAAGACATTGTTATAGACATTATTCCCCGTCACCAAACACCCGCCGTCGCAATCCAGATTCATGCCTGTGCTCTCATTGTCCCGAATCGTGTTATCTTTAAACATCAAACGCGTGCCATTAAAAATTTCAACGCCCACAGACCCATTGCGTTTAAACGTGTTGGAGGAAAATATGTTGTCAAAACTGTTATTAAGTGTGGCATAAACAGCATTGTCATCATTGCACATGATGGTGTTATTGATGAATTGAAGCCCATTGATATCACTGTTCAATTGTATCGCGCTGTATGTATTGGAATACACATGATTCGAATCAATCACGCAACCGCCATTGGTGGCCTCAATAAAAATCGCTCCACAAAAACCCACTTGCCCGCAATTGGAGAAAAAATCATTTCCCTCTATCCGTCCCCCTGTTCCCCCGGTCACAAACACGCCTTTCTCCGCGTTGTTGAAAATGACATTGTGATTGAACAACACATTGTCAGCGGAATCCGAGACATTGAGAACAATGCCATTGTCCCCGTTTTGAATGGTACAGCTGGAAATAATGCCGCGGGTGTTGGCGCTCTCAAATGAAATCTTGTCCAAATAGGAAAAATCCCCGTATTCAGCGCGGAAATCACCGGGCACTGTGATATTATTCGCTAAATAACTCAAATTGGAGTCCACCACTGTCCCAGAAGAACGTATAACAGCATTCCGGGTCAGATTGGCCACACGCACGCCATGCGTTGACGTATGCGTGTAACTCAGGTTGCCCGTCCAACTCACTGTCACAGGGTCGCCGCCGCTGATGGAATCAATGATTCTGGTTTCTGTTTCATTCACGTAAAAGATGGATATATTGGTTTGACTGATGGAAATCGTGTCCCCCGCCTGCCACCCGCCCACATCTGCAGCAGGCACTTGGATACTGGTCAAAGTGGGATCATTCACAGCCAGAGCCACAGGGGTTTTGGCGGCCCCATGCATGGTGAATTGACTGCCATCCTCAAAATCCAAATAGTATTCTCCGTCAAAGCTGCAGTATGGCAAAACCAGTTCAGCCGTGACATCGGACGCAATGGGAGAAGCGCTGGTGCCCATATCCAGCACACCGCCGGATTTGACTGCCATATGTCCGCTTGAAATAATGAGTCTGGTATTGACTGTCCGGCTGGAAAACAGGGTGCCATAAACATTTAATGCGGAAGATTGCGCTGTGGTCACATCCAGAGTCACTGTATGCGCAGCCAGAATATCCACTGTGGTAGAAGAGGAAGGCGCAACACCGCCGGACCAAGTGGTTCCTTGGGACCACAAACCACTGGACACACTGGAAATATCAGCGGCTCCCCACGCCTTTACCCCCAGCAGAAAAAAAGCACCCACGATAAAGCACAGTTTTCTAGTCATTTCCCTCGCCTTACTAGTCACTGTAGACTTCATATAACCAACACAAAATGTATTATTGAAATAGTCCCGGTACTTAACTATATACAACGCTTCAGCCAAGGAGGATTCTGCTAATACCTTTGCTCGGTGTGTAAAAATTATTTTTTCTGGGTTTTGTCGATTTCTGAGGTGACTTGGTCTAAAGCTCTCACAGCTTTTTTCATGCCAGGGTTTAATCTCACAGACTGCCTAAAGTACTTCTTGGCTTCCGGAAGGTTGCCATCCGAATAATGGATGAGCCCAAGGGAGTAGGCTTCCTCAGCTTGTCGAAGGGCTTGATGTGAAATTTCCTTTTTCTTGGGTTTGGCAGACTTGGCCCTGGGAGACTTATCTGGAACAGACGCAACTTGTGCGGTTTTTTCCTGCATGATCAATCGTTTGCGCATTCTTTCCAAGGAACGCCGTGCAATGGCATTTTGCGGCTCCAATGACAAGATATCCACCCAATGTTGAACAGCCTCGAGCAATTGACCTTTTTGCTCCAAAGCACGGCCTTTAATCATTAAATTCTGAATACGCTGCTGTTTATGGGCTTGTTTAATGGACTGCCTGGTGAGCTTATAATACCGAGCGGCTTCAGGATTTTTGGGGTCCAGCTTTAAAGCCCTTTTAAAACATGGCCGGGCTTTTTTGTATCGGCCGGTTTTAAAATACCCAATCCCCAATTGAATATAATGCTCAATTTCCTCCTGCCGCTTTTGTTCTTTCCACTGCTCCTTAACAGACCGGAGACGGGCTATCAGCTGTGTGTCATTCGGCCTTTTCTTTAATACTTCCTCCCATTCCTGAATGGTCAATTCCAAATCGCCCTGATAAAACCAGAAAAAGCCTTTGGCCTCATGCAAATCCTCAGCATTGGGGTTGCTGCTTTCAATCACTTTGTTCAGCATTTGACGAATCACTGTCATGTACTGATCAGCGCGCAAACGCACCCATTCGTCCATGCCTGAGGGGTCAAGATGTGAGGGGTCCAATTTGGCCCGGCGCAATGGATCCAGAGGAGAATCCGCTTTTGACACATCAACGGTCAGAGCCTCCAGATCTTTCAACATTTTATTGGCCTCTGACCGGCGATCCGCAATGATTTTCTGTGCGCTCTTCACTGTCTGCTGCCAATCATCCACATCCAGCAAAAGCCTGGATTCCTTCTTTTTAATGGCCTGAGACACGACCCATATGTAACGAATGGCTTTGTCCATTTTGTGGCTGTTGGGAGACTCAGACACAAACAGGAGAAATTCTTGAAGGGCAGTCCCATAACGCTTATCACGATAGTGCTGAACAGCCGCTGAAAAACGATCCCCGGCCAGAACTTCAGAGGAAAAGAAAACAATCATTCCCATGATGAAAAAATTTTTCAAAGCCAACTGATTCTCCCGTATATTTTATTGTTCCCTCTTCATAAGGATACATTCAAATTTTTATTTTTCCACATCAAAAATAAAAAATAAGGCCCCCCCATGTCTTTTTCACCCGCCTTTAATATAGTACACTTATTCATATTATGAGCTTAAAATTCAAGATTTCTCTTCTTGTGTTCGGTCTTTTGGTCCTGACCATAGGCAGTTTTGCTTCTGTCTTAATATGGAATGAGAAAAAAGCTCTTTATGAAAACCAAAAAAAACAGCAAATGGAAATGCTGGGCGGGCTGGAAGAAGTCTGCCGGGCAGCCCTCATCATCCACCAAGACCTTTTGCTCACCAATTATTTAAAAAGACTTGATGATTCTGCACAAGTGGTGGAGGCCATGTGCCTGGATCACACGGGGAAGATCATTGGCCATACCAATACCGCTGAAATTGACACCATTGTCCCGGGATTTGACAAGCCTGTGACCAAAGCCCCTGAAATAATTTTCCCTGACCAAAGCACATTGGAAGCCCGGTCCTGCATATTGATCGGCGGCCAATTCGTGGGCACTGCACGCATATTGTTTTCCCAGTCACAGATTCAGGCCCACCTGGACAAAAACATGTCTGCTGCGCGCAAACGTATTTTTCATTTGTCTCTTCCTATTCTTCTCCTGGGGCTTGCCGCAGCCTTTATCATCACCAGTCTGTTTATCCGGCCCGTCAACACATTGATGAATGGCGCACGCACCATTGCAGCCGGCAAACTGGATCAAAAAATACCCATTAAAACCCATGATGAAATCGGCGTCTTGGCCAAGGAATTCAATCTCATGGCTGACAAACTGTCAGAGCTGGATCAACTCAAACAGGATTTTGTGTCCAGCGTGACCCATGATTTGAAATCTCCTCTTTCCACGATTTCTATTTCCCTGAACTTGTTGAAAAATGAAATTGATAAAATCGCCACACAAGGAGCTGATCCTGCTAAAATGCATGATTATGTTCTTCAATCCGGAGAAAGCGCACAAAAGTTGTCACACCTTATTTTTGCCATGCTGGATGTGGCGCACATTGAATCAGGCTTGAAATTAAACTTAAAATCAATTAATCTTGAAGAACTGGCTGACAAAATCGTGCGGTCTTTTAGGATCATTGCCCAGCAAAAAAACATCACTTTGGATTTGGTGGTCAACTCCCGTTTGTCCCTGATTTCCGTCGATGAAGGCAAGATGGAGCGTGCCATCAGCAATCTTGTGAGCAATGCCATCAAGTATACGTCACAAGGAAGTGTGATTGTCGAAGTGGAGGAGAAAAACGGCATGCAAAAACTCAGCGTGACTGATTCAGGCCAAGGCATTCCGCCGGAATCTCTTGATCAGCTGTTTTCTAAATTTTACCGTGTGCCGGATTATAACAAAAAGAAAAAAGCCGAAGGCACCGGGCTGGGCCTTGCCATTGTCAAAGGCATTGTGGAAGCCCACAACGGCAGCGTCCATGTGGAAAGCGAAATCGGAAAGGGGTCTGTTTTTTCTATAACAATTCCCCTATAGTGTCCGATTGCATAAAAACCTAATGATCACGGGCTAGCGCCCGCCCATTCGAATTTTCGCGCAGAGGCGCAGAGGGCGCAGGGATTACCCAAAGGCGAATGAGTTGTTTTTTTTGTTTTACTCTTAGAGAATATTTTTGTTTTCTCTGCGTCCTCTGCGCCTCTGCGAAAGACAGGAATGGGCGGGCGCAAGCCCGTGTTCTTTAGGTATTTAACCAAAAAATTTCCTTTGCGCGAAAAAGCGGGATTGGAGTGAACATATCTATGAAAAACCGTATTGTGGTGGTTGAGGATGATTTTCAGTTGCAGCGTGCCATTCAACAGGCGCTGGAAAATGAAGATTATGTGGTCAAAACAGTGTCCAGCGCTGAAGAGGGCTTGTCTGAAATCAGAAAATCCATGCCTGATCTTATGCTTTTGGATGTCAGACTGCCCGGGATGAATGGGTTTGATTTGTGTAAAAAGATCAAAGAAAACCCCCAATGGAAGCCTATTATGATTATCTTTCTCACAACGAAGAGCGAAGATGCTCATAAAGTACTGGGGCTTGAAATAGGCGCTGATGATTACATCACCAAACCATTCAGCGCCACTGAACTGGCCGCCCGTGTGAAGGCGGTGTTAAGACGCGGCAAACAATCCGAACCAGAAGAAATCTATACCAGCGACAATGTCACGGTTAATCTGGCCTCACACACCACACAAGTGGGAAAAGCCACACTTGAGTTGCCCACAAAAGAATTCGAGATACTCACGCTTTTACTGCAGAAAAAAGGGCGTGTTTTGACCCGGCCGTTCTTAATGGAATCTGTTTGGGGACAAGAATACACAGCCACCACCCGCACCATTGACACACACATCTACCGCCTCCGTCAAAACCTTGGCAAAAAAGGCGACCACATCCAATCCGTCGGAAACTTAGGTTATAAATGGGAAGAATAGATTTTTGATAGGGGGAACAATGCAGACCAAACGATGATTTGGCGCTATCTGTTCAGTCCCTAAGAGATAATATTTTGAACATCTATACAAAAATATTTTAAAACTCAGATGATAAAACAGATGTTTGCAGATTTTAAATTTTTCATTTTGAATATTTGAATTTACAGGGATTAGGCCTTTGTTTGATTATTGTATCTTGGTTATTATTTGGTTATTGTTCCTTGGAATTTGGTTATTCCGGTTTATCCGGGTTAGTTTATATTATTTCTTAAAAAGGTCCCGCGCGGATTCGCCGGCTTCAACCAAGTAGTCTTCCGGGACATCAGGATGCGCATTGTACCTGGCGACGAGATTCATGGCTTCCAAAATGGGCACATCCAGGTTTTCAGCCAGCTTGCCAAGGGATATGTTGCCGGATTTATATTCATCCAGTTCGTACATGATGAAACCGCGATGCATAAGCTCTTTCACAGCTTCTGATTTGTTGAGATGCTTTTTTTGGGACAAAAATGACAGCCATATGGACTCGTCTTTTTTAAGCCTGACAGCAAGAACCATTTTATTTGCCTCCTTCCAAAACCTTTTTCATATGGTTAATAATTCCAGGGCTGATCCATGCATGCTTTTCTAATTCTGACAGTTTTGCACGCGCCAACTCCAGGCTGATATAATTTTCGCGCTGTAACCCGATTAATAGACGCGGTGTTGTTGTAAATCTCAATCCCATGGCCTTTGTTGCCCGCATAGCGGCAAAATCATCAGTGACAACCATGGCTTGTTCTCTCATTGCCAGAGCAAGAACTTCTGATTCTCCTCTCCCCAAGCCCCATTCATTTTTTAAGAAAGCCGATTGATGAGGATCAACTTTCTTCAAATGTATATTCTTATCCTCCACAAGCTTTTGAATGTATTTTGCGTCCGCTAACTCTTGACGTCTCGTGGCTTCTGACGCGACCTCTAACGGGATAACGACATTAAATCGACGACAAAGAACATCAAGCAATGTGAGCTTGGCAAGCAGGATCAATGGTGCTGTATCAGCAATAAGAATTTTCATGTTGTGTTTACATCCTAGAACAATTGTAATACATATAAACAAAAAATTCAAGGAGATTTTTATTATTTACCAATAACGAGTCACAAACAATTAATTGAGCTATTGATAAAAGGCGAGTTCAGCTTGGGCTTGCTTGATGGCTTCGCGGGCTTTGGCCAGGTTGGGGTCATAGGACAGGGCTTTTTTCCATAAGGCAACAGCATCGGCCAGTTTTTCCTGGGAATACAGCAAAATGCCTTGTTTATACAGTTTGAGCGCTTTTTGGTGATCCACTGCGCCGGCAGAAGAAGGCTTTGCAGATGCGCTTTTGGCGCTGGACGCTGGTTTTTTCGCTGTAAAATCTGTTTTTGATTCCAATGATTTTAATTTTTTACCAACAAGCGTGAGCCATTCCCTGGCCTGCTGATAAGTGGGATCTATTTGAAGGGCTTTGAGCCAAATTTCCGCGCCGGCCAGATAATCACCGGACTTGTATTTTTTAATGCCTTCATTGGTCATTTTTTTCAGCTTTCTTTGCTGTTTTTTCTTCTCATAAGCCACCTGGCTGACAGTCAGCTGTTCCTTGGCGCCGGGATACGCCGCATCCAGCTTTAAAACTTGTTTCCAGGTTTTCACAGCTTCGCCCGTATAACCCGTGTTATAGAATGTCTTTGCCTGGCGCACAAGCTCTTTGACTTTTTCTTCGTTTTTCTTTTTTCTCCTCAATAAAATCAAAGCCTTTAGTTCGCTTTTGATTTTTTCATCACCAGGGTCTTCCTTCAAAGCTTTTTTCCAATAATGGGAGGCTTTGCCCCATTTTTGCTGATAATATGCCAAATAACCTCTGGCCTTGTATTGGTCTTTTTTGGACACAAACACGTTTTTGTCAATAGCAGTGGACACGCTGGACAAAATATTGGCAAAGAACAGTCGCGCCTGTTCCTCAGCGCGTTCTGTGGCAAAATCTTTTTCAACGAATTTGTCCAACCCTTCCATGCTGGACAGGATGTCCGAAGGGCTTCTGAGGTTGCGGCTTTTGTTATAGCTGGTTTGCAGCTTTTTGAGAATGGCTTCTGTTTCTGCACGGCGGCCTTCCAAATCTGTCACAGCCAATTGAACCGCGTCTTTAATATCCTCTTTGGTTAATGATGACTCAGCGTCTTCACGCTGAATTTTTTTAGCAATGGTCCAGATATAGTTTTTGACTGTGGCATTTTCAGGTTCACGCTCCAATATTTTCGTCAAATCTGCCAACGCCGCGTATAAACGCCCTTGTCGATAAGCCACGGCTGCTTTCTGGATCAAGTCGTCAATAGAAGGCTCTGTGGAAGCATATGTGTGACAAAATCCAGAAACAAAAACAATGCCTATAATAAAAAAGATGTTTATGGCTTTCATATAAATCCTGTCATGTTATTGTGGTCTGGTGTTCTTCTGTATTTGCCCGATTTATCGGGCGTTTTTTTATTGTGGCCGGGGGTCCATTCCTATTGACTCAAAGGCGCCTGATAAATCAGGCAATTACAGACAAATGAGAAGACAGGCCGGCACATAGGCCGGCCCCTACAACAATGAATTTCGTCCGCCATGCCTTCTTGGCGGACCAATTTCGCGACCGCTGATCGCCAATTTCATTCACTAGATCGGGCCGGGGAACCCGGCCCCTACTTTCTCTCCTGTTTCAGCAAGCGGACTGCCTCTTTCATGCCGCGCATGGCTTTGCGGTGTCCGGGTTCAGCATCCAAGGCTTCTTTGAATTTTAGAATGGCTTCTGCATAATAGCCTTTCTGGCTTAAAGTGAGCCCTTCCTGATAAGACTTATCCCCAGCGCCGCCAAAACGGTAAGTGATGCCAATGCGGTGTGTTTCATCATATGTTTTGCCATTTCCCAGAAACGCATAATCCAAATGTACATTCTTGAATTTAAGGCCTAATCCCAGATTAAGTCCATTGCCAAGGTCTTTATTGGTTTGGTATCCGGCCCGAAAAGCAATAATGTTATTGAACCACATTTCCTGGCCCAGGCATAAAGTGGTTTTGTTATCACCCGGTTTGTGAATTTCCAAAGACAGTGTTAAGGCATCAGCCAGTGTTTTGTAGCTCACGCCAAAGTCCAGTTCCTGCGGCAAGCTGGTTTTTTCTTTGATGAATTTTGCTTTGCCGCCAATGTTTCTCATGCTCGCGCCCAATTGTAAAGGCGATGACATAATTTTCTGTACAACCCCTATATCCAAAGCCAAAGCACTCCCGGTATTGTTGTCAATGCTTTCACTGATCTGTTTGACTGTTAGGCCCCATGCGCTGTTTTTAAGAGCTCTTTGGCCGTAACTGATTGAATACAGGAAATCCTGTGCCTTTATGTTCTTTGTTTTTGTGCCTGAAATATCATAACCCTGTATATCACCGTAATTAAATACATTAAGACTTCCGGAAAGGGTTCCCTTTTTAAGAGGATGCGCATAGGACAAAGACCCGGAATTCATGGACGCCATGTGCGCGGCATAGGAAAAAGACATTTGCCGGCCGCGCACTTCTCCCAGTGCCGCGGGATTCCAATAAACCGCATTCACATCATCTGCCACAGACACGCCTGTTTCTCCCATGCTGATCTGACGCGCCCCACCCAGAGCATTTAAAAACTGAAACCCATCCTTTCCCGGCCCAGCCTGTACAGACCCGGTTAGGAACACACAAAAAAGGAATATGAATGTTTTGTTTTTTGTTTTCATTTTTCCTTCCATTTTCCTCTGATAGGGCGGACACAAGGCCCGCCCCTACGACCATGAATTTCTCTTTGCCCTTTGCTATCTAATGACTATTATTTTCCCTGTTTTTGTTTCCTGTGCATTTGAAATAGTGTACACATACACGCCTGTGGCCACGGGCTCTCCGTCCTTGTTTTTTACATCCCAAGACAACTGGCCTGAGCCATCTGACGTGTTCAGTTCTTTGATCAATTCTCCTGACACCGTGTAAATTTCAATTTTGGCCACTTGGCTCAGCCCTGTGAAAGTAATGGCGCTCTGTCCCTGTGTTGGATTAAAAGGCACAGGAAAAGCATGCGCATTGCCAAGATCATAATCTGACTGGGCAAAAAGGGCAAACACAGTGAAATGCGGGACCTCGGCGGTGACCCGCTTCGTGGTTGTGTCCACTGTGGATTTGAGTCCCACCCAAAGATTGTGCGTTTCATCCAGCCAATAGATCTTGAGCATTTTGGCGCGCACAGGGGACAAGGCACTGTCTACAACCCCATCATTGTCAGCATCTGTGTAAGGGAATGAAATAGACACAGGCGCATTGAAATTGCCAGACTGATTGAGGCCCAGCGCGTTGAATATATTCACATCCACCACAGCTTGATTGAGAGGAGACCGATGCGGATCACCCGTGTTGGACATGAGTTTTTGCGTGGCTGACACATATTGGCCATCAGCTGCCACCTGAGAAATCACATAGCCATCTTCGGACAAAGCATTGGCTTGTAAACTGACCTGGACATTGCCGGACAAACCAGATACCAGATTTTGTTCAGTCCTGTCCATTAATGTGAGGAACTGTGTCTGAAGGCCGTCAGCCAAAGAATTCCCTTGCAAATCAGTCACAGAGTCAGTCACTGTGAGTTCATACAAACTGTTTCCGCGCAAAGCAGTTGAAGGCGTAAAAGTGAACACATCACCTGCTCCATTGGCCACAAATGAGCCAGTGACATTTTCATTCACCACGTTTCCTGCATTGTCCCGCACACGTCTTAATTGAAAAGAGGACACCATGGTGGCCATTTGCATGGGCTTGCTAAAATTGAATGTTAATGCGGGATTAAGGGGTGTGCCGTAAGCATTCACTTGGGGCGAGGCAAAAACCATGGCAGGACTTGTTTGCCTGGCTTCTCCTGTGGCTTGATTGGACACAGGAGACACATTGCCTGCATTGTCTCTGGTCCAAAGACTAAAATAATAAGTTTGTTCGCTCAGGCCTGTAATCACTGTCCCTTGCGCGGCACTCTGCCCCACTGAACCAGTGGACACACTGACCTGTGCATTGGCTGTGCTCCACACCACTGTGCCAAGATCATCTGTATGCTGTATAAGATACTCACCGCTGGACAAAGCTTTTGTGCCATTGTTGTCCCCAGGAAACGTCCAAGTCAAAAGGATTTCTCCTGAAGAACCTCCAGGCACTGCCAAGAGATCTGACACAGCTGATGGGGCTTGAAAATCCGAAGTCTCTGCTGAGGACTGTGCATATGAGGAACTGGTTCCTTCCGTGTCCACTGTCAAAATTCGATAATAATAAGTGGTTTCAGGTTCGAGACTTGAATGCACATAAGTAAATTCAGTGTTGTTAAAATTTTGAATAAACGTATAAGGCCCAGCAGAGGACACACTGCTGTATGACAGTTCATAATGGTCCAGATAAGCAGCAGGCGGCACAGTGGGCGCGCCCCATGTCACAGTGATTTGAGAAGGGAACGGCACAGCCACCAAAGACGGCGGCTGAGGCGTCGGATGACCCGCCTGTGCACTGTCCACATTGGACACCC
>JANQER010000320.1 GCA_028278255.1 Elusimicrobiota bacterium
GGGCCTTCGGGGATTCTTGCTAACAAATGGAAGGAAATCACAGAGTCTTTTGTGACCCCTTATCGAAACACAGGCGGGTTTGACATGATACAATCCGGCCGGACAAAGATTGAAACGCCTGACCAGTTTGCGCAAACAAAGAAAACGCTTTTGGGCAATAAAATAGACGCTTTGGTGGTGGTGGGTGGAGATGATTCCAATACCAATGCAGGGCTCTTGGCAGAGTTTTTCAAAAAGGAAGGTCTTTCCCTGAGCGTGATCGGCGTTCCCAAAACCATTGACGGAGATTTAAAAAACGAGCACATTGAAACTTCTTTTGGATTTGACACCGCCACCAAGATCTATGCGGAATTAACAGGCAATATCTGCCGGGATGTGAACTCTGCGCGCAAGTATTGGCACTTTATTCGATTGATGGGACGCAGCGCTTCTCATATCACTTTGGAGGTTGGTTTTAAGACACAGCCCAATGTGGTTTTGGTGGGAGAGGAAATTTTGGCCAAAAAAATGACCCTGGCGCAAGTCGTAGACGGCATTGCACGGGTGATTGCGCGTCGTGCCGCGCAAAAGAAAAATTTTGGCGTGATTTTGGTGCCTGAAGGGCTGATTGAATTTATTCCGGAGATGAAAGAACTTATTGGCGCGCTCAATGATGTGCTTGGGAAGAATGAGTCAAATGTGAATGCACTGGCCAATATGGAGGAGAAACGGCAATTTGTTTTGTCGCAATTGCCTGTGCATTTGTCTGATCTGATGAAGTCTTTGCCTCTGGCCATCGCCGAACAATTGATGTTGGACCGTGACCCGCACGGCAATGTGCAGGTGTCTTTGATTGAGACGGAGAAGCTGCTCGTGTCCATGGTCAAAAACCGGCTTTCATTGATGAAAAAGAAAGGGACTTATTCGGGAAAGTTTGCATCCATTACCCATTTTTTTGGGTATGAGGGGCGTTGTGGCGCTCCGTCTAATTTTGACGCCAACTATTGTTATGCGTTGGGATACAATGCCGCGGCTTTGGCTTTGAATAATCTCACCGGGTATTTGTCTTCAGTGAAAAAATTGGTCAAGCCTTCGGTTCAATGGGAGTGCGGGGGCGTGCCATTGACCATGATGATGAATATTGAACGCCGCAAAGGCCGGGAAAAACCTGTGATCCAAAAGGCCCTGGTCAAGCTTGATCAAACACCATTCCGCATGCTGGCAAAAAGCCGTGACACTTGGGCCCTGAATGAGGCTTATATTTTTTCCGGGCCTATTCAATATTTTGGCCCTTCTTCCGTGACAGACATAACAACCCATACCTTGCGGTATGAGCAGAAATGACTAAAAAGGGATGAATAGGGGTGAATACGGATGAATAAGGATGAATAGGGGTGCAAACATAAAAGAATTCCCAGTTTTTTAAATGCCTTTTCCCTTATTCATCCCTATTCAACCCTATTCATCCGTATTCACCCTTTCAAGAAAGGGATGCAGATATGACAAAACATGAATTTGATTTCCGCGTGGCCTATGCTGATACAGACCGCATGGGAGTCGTGTATTACGCCAATTATTTGGTTCTTTTTGAAAGGGGGCGGACAGAGCTCTTGCGCCATATGGGGTTCTGTTACAGGGATATTGAAGAAAACGACAAAGTTTTTCTGCCTGTGATTGAGTCTTCCTGCCAATACATGGCGCCTGCTTACTATGATGATTTAATTCGTGTCCGCACGTTTGTCTCGGACGTGGGACGGGCCTCTGTGTCATTTCGTTATGAAATTGAAAATGTGCAGACAGGACGTGCTTTGGTCAAAGGTTCCACTAAGCATCCTTTCGTCAGCCAATCATGGAAACCTGTGCGTGCGCCTGAAAAAGTGCGGAAAGCCCTTCTTGCCGCAAAAGAGCAATTATAAAATGGGTGCGCTATGTTTTCGGATGTTTGTCAATCAAAAATCAAAAATCTAAACTCTAAAATCATTAAAACCTGTTCTCATTTTGGCGTTTGCGGTGGTTGTGCGTCTTTGGATGTGCCGTACAAAACACAGTTGTCAGTGAAGGAACAGTGGGTGCGGGAGGTTGTGGGGCCCTTTCAGCCCAGGACTTTTTTGCCGATCCTTCCTTCCCCTGATATTGATTATTACCGCAATAAAATGGAATTTGCTTTTGGCGGACCCAAACACGGGCCTGTTCTGCTGGGTTTGCGTGAGAAAAAGAAATTTAATCATGTGGTGAATGTCAGCGAATGCTTTCTCATGTCTCCGGAAACTGTTTGCCTTTTGGACGTTGTGCGGCATTGGGCTGAGAAGGAAAGATTGCCCACCTACCATTTAAGAGCCCACAAAGGATTCTTGCGGTATTTGGTTTTGCGTGAAGGGAAAAACACCGGACAGCGCATGGTTCATTTGATCACAGCAGAAGGGATGCTGCCTGAGGCCTCCTTTTTAGAGGCATTGGACAGCAGTCAAGTCCCAGTTGACACCGTGCTTTGGAGCCGGCACACAGGGTTGTCAGATGTGGCCCAAGGGGGGCAAACAAAAATCCTCAAAGGCGCCGGCGTGATTGAAGAGAAATTGGGATCTCTTTCTTTTCAAATAGGGGCCGCTTCTTTTTTTCAAACCAACACCAAAGGGGCGGAAGTCTTGTATCAGGTGGTTTCGGATTTTGCCGGCCATTCGATCGATACATTGATTGATTTTTATTGCGGGGCAGGGGCCATTGGGCTGTTTTGCGCGCCCAGGGTCAAGAAGTTGATGGGCGTGGAAATTCATGCAGAGTCTGTGCGTCATGCACGGGAAAATGCCAAACGCCAGGGCGTGATGCAGGCTGTTTTTTTTGATCAAGACGCTGATGCATTTGCCAAAAGCCCGGAGCTGTTGTCTGTTTGGCAGTCGCCGGGAACAGTGTCAGTGATGGATCCTCCGCGGCCCGGGCTGCAGCCGGCTGTCAGGCAGCTTTTGATCCGGCATCCCATTGAAAAATGGATTTACGTGTCTTGTAATCCAAAAGCTTTGTCACAGGATTTGGCTTTTTTGGCCCCTGTGTATGAGGTGGAAATGGTTCAGCCTGTGGACATGTTTCCGCACACGCCTCATGTGGAGGTGTGTGTGCTGTTAAAATATGCAGGGGCCGGGCAAGCCCGGACCGGTCAGAGCGGTTATTTAACAGGCTGAATTTGCCATTCCGTATTTTTTATACAGATGAGCGAATATTTCTGTTATAATTTTGTTCTGAGGCAGTAGTGCTTGAGGGTTCTGCGGGAATTTTTCCAGGAGCAATCAAGTGAAATCTGAAAACATGTGCGCATTAAAAGAGTGGGCAGTGGTTAATCAGTCTCTACGCGAAGGGCATCAGATTTTTTTGCTGCAAAAGGAAGGCGTTGTTAAGCAATCCGGTGTTTGGGCCATGACGGAAAAAGAGTTCTTCATTTTTCCCGTTTATGAGCGCAAAAGCAAAGAGGATTTGCAGGAAGATTATCATCCTTGGATGCCTGTGGTTGAGCTGTCAAAGCCGCCTGAGGGGCGTCTTAATTTGGATGTGTATGCGCAGGTGGATTCCATCTGCCGGATCAAAAATATCAGGAAACTGAATAAAATGGTTCCCTATTCTATTTGGTCTGAAAATTATATGAAGAAATTTTTTGACGGCCAATCAGAAGTGTTCCTGGTTTTTTTGCGCTGTTACCGGGGGCCGCAATTTTTTCGTGTGCCTTTTCATCCTGATTATAAACTTCCTTGCCCTTGGGTGGAATTGAAAACTCCGCTTTCTCCGAATTCTTTTTATCCGGTTTTGACCGTGGATAGATTTAAAGAACGCAAAAACGAAATATTGAAAGAGTTAGGCTCATGGCTTTAGATGAAAAAACACTTGAAAAACTCAATACGCCTCAACGCCAAGCTGTGACGCACGGATCAGGCCCTTTGCTGATTTTTGCAGGGGCAGGTTCAGGCAAAACACGCGTCATTACTTTCCGCATAGCCCACCTCTTGACAGAAAATGTGAATCCCTGGAATATTTTGGCTGTGACTTTTACGAATAAAGCGGCTGAGGAAATGCGCCGCCGTGTGGATGAGCTGACAGACGGCAGAGGCCGCGGCGTGTGGGTGTCCACTTTTCATTCTTTTTGCGCACAATTTTTGCGTGTGGAAGCATCGGGCATTGGATTGGACAGGAATTTTGTTATTTATGATGACAATGACCAGACACAAGTGATCAAAGAGTGCCTGCGGGAACTTAAATTGGATGAAAAAAAGTTTAAGCCCGCACAGATTATCTCTGTGATTTCCAGGGCCAAGGATGATTTGCTGGATGCTGATTCTTATGCCATTCATGCGCTGACCCGGCAGGATCCCTTTCGCGAATTGGCCGGCACAGTCTATGCCGCGTATCAAAAGAAACTCGTCAAAGCCAATGCGCTGGATTTTGGCGACCTGATTTTGCGCACAGTCATGGCGCTGCGCGATCATGCAGGGCTGCGTGAGAAATATCAGCGCAGGTTCAAATATCTTTTGGTGGATGAATACCAGGACACCAACCATGCCCAATATCTTCTCACCAAATATTTGACCGGCCCTGAAAAAAACATCTGCGTGGTTGGCGATGATGACCAGTGCCTCCCCTCTTTTGTCAGTGTGTCCACCCCTGAGGGGACAAAGAAGATTAAAGACATTCAAAAAGGAGATGAGGTTTTGGCTGGGGTTGGTATGGGGAAGGTGGCTCCTATGAAAGTGAATAAGGTTATGACAACCTCCTATAGAGGAGAACTCATCCGTATTCGTTGCCGGTCCGGAAAAACCTTGACAGCAACGCCTAACCATATGTGTTTTGGCCGTTTGGACCCTTTGCCGGGCTGGTATTATGTTTATCTGATGTATAAAAAAAGAAAAGGATTTCGAATTGGTATAACTTCCAGCGTGAGATCATTGAAAAAAAACAAAGAATTGTCTAAAGGGATTATGGTCCGTACAAGCCAGGAAACAGCGGATTGCGCTTGGATACTCAAAACGACGCAGGATGCCAGCGAGGCCAGATATTACGAACAGTTTTTTTCTGTTAAATATGGCATTCCCACATTGGTTTTTCATGTGAGGGGACGTCGAATGGCTATTGGACAGGGACATGTCGATAGATTGTTCAAGACCATTGATACAGAAGAATCAGCATGTCGTTTAATGTCGGAAATGAAATTAAATCGCCGTTTCCCGCACCACAGATCTTTGTCTGTTATCCGAGGAGAAACACATCGCCAGTGCGTTTGTTTTACGGTTTTTGGGGATTATCGCTCTTACCGGAACAGGCCGTGGCATGATCACCGTATACAATTCAATACCTCAGGTGAGGCGCTGCGACAAAAGGCAGAAAAACTTTTTCCTGTCCGCCCAGGCCAAAGAAAGACTTGGCGTATCGAAACAGCGCGTAAAGATTATGATGAGGGGGTATCTCTTGTCCGGTCTATTTGCTCTTTGAACGGCATAGAGGCAATCAGCCGCGCAAGATTAAGCACAGGAGCGCCATTTCTTTTTATGCCTGCATCACATATCAGGGAAGGGATGGTTGTTCCTTTTCTGCAAAAGGGTTTTATCAAGGAAGATATTGTTGAATCAGTGGAAACAGTTTCATATAAAGGGTTGGTCTATGATCTTTCTGTGCCAAATGTTCGTAACTTTATATCAGAAGATGTAGTGGTTCATAATTCCATTTATGCTTTTAGAGGCGCGGATATGCGGAATATCATGGAGTTTGAACGGGACTATCAAGGCGCCACAGTTGTGAAATTGGAGCAGAATTATCGTTCCACAAGCGCCATCCTGGCAGGCGCCAATAACCTTATCAAGCGGAACCGGTTCCGCAAGGAAAAGCAGTTGTGGACGAATCAAGAAGGCGGGGCGCCTATTTGGTTTCAGGAATTTGCCAATGAGTTGGAAGAGGCGCGTTTTGTGGCGCAGAAAACCGCGCAAATGATCCAAGAAGGGACAGTGTCTCGCGCAGACATGGCTGTGTTTTATCGGACCAATGCCCAGTCCCGGGTGCTGGAAGATGCTTTTCGCCGGGAAAATATTCCGTATGTGCTGGTGGGCAGCATGCGCTTTTATGAACGGATGGAAGTCAAGGATGTGATTTCTTTTCTGCGTCTTTTGGTGAATCCGGCGGATTCAGTGGGGCTTAAGCGGGTGATTAATGTGCCGCCGCGCGGTATTGGGAAAAACACTGTTCAGATTCTGGAAAATGAAGCTGCGGCAAAAGGGATCACGTTGTACGAGGCTGTTGTTCAATCTCACAGAATTCCGCAGTTGAATTCAGGCGCGCGCGGGAATTTGCAAAAATTTTTAGACATGCTCCGCCCCCTGTCAGCGCAAGTGACGGATGCGTCTGCGTCTCAAATGGTACAGGCTGTTTTGGAAGCCACGGGTTATTGGGCTTATTGGGAGGAACAGGTGGAGACTGATCCGCAGGCTGGTTTTCGTTTAGACAACCTGCAGGAGTTGGTGAACGCGGCCAAGGAATTTGAAGAGAGCGCTGAAGACAGGTCTGTGGCGTCTTTTTTGGAAAAGGTGTCTTTGGCGTCTCACACGGACACTCTGATTGACGGGGAGGGAGCTGTCACGCTCATGACTGTTCATTTGGCCAAGGGATTGGAATTCCCAGTGGTTTTTCTGACGGGGCTTGAGGATGGGTTGTTTCCCATAGGGGAATCAGCTTTTGACAAAAAAGAATTAGAGGAGGAACGCCGGATTTGTTATGTGGGAATGACGCGCGCCCGGCAAAATCTTTTTATGACGTGCGCGGCCTCCCGGAAAATATATGGCCGATCCCGATATAATGTGCCTTCGCGTTTTGTGTCTGAGGCTGGGGTGGTGGAAAAGACCCCGGACATGGCGGCCGCGCCCGGTGATCGCTCTTTGACAGCGGCACAGGGACATCCTGACGACTCTCCGCCTTTTTGCCGGACAAGTTCTGGGTCATCCAGGCCGGCCATGG
>JANQER010000008.1 GCA_028278255.1 Elusimicrobiota bacterium
CTTCATCATAGCGATCCACCGGGTCCGGCTCTTTGTTCGGATGCCAAATCGCAAAAGGCACCGGGTCTCTGGCATGCATGCCGGTTTCCACTGGTGTGGGATGATCAGGCAGCACAGCCACAACGGATTCAATGTGTTGATCTTGAATGCCTTTGAGCACCAGTTGAATGAGACGTTCATCCAGCATTTCAATGCACTTGATTTTCAAATCCAAATCCTTGGCATGGCCTGCTTCATCCGTAGCTTCCACATGCACATACACAAAATCATGGTCCTTTAATGCAGACAAGCAAGCTTCTGCCTTGCCTTCGTAATTCGTGTCCCAAAGCCCTGTGGCGCCTTTGACTTTAATCACATCCATGCCCGCATAAAGACCAAGCCCCATAATCAAATCCACTGCAGAGATCACAGCGCCTTTAACGCCATAAAGCGTTTGATAAGTTTTCATTTGTGGTTTTTGCCCGGCAGACCAAGGCCAGATAAAATTCGCTGGGTCTTTGCCTTCTTTGATTCGTTTGATATTCACTGGGTGGTTGGTCAATAGAGGAATGGCTTGGTCCATCAGCTCTCTCAAACGGATTTCAGTGGATTCAGCTGCGGCTGATTGTCGAGACGGCAGCAGATCAGCTGTTTTTTCTCCCACATGATCATGAGGCGGGGCGCATTCCACCTCTGGGCTGGCCCACCCATTTTTCAGAACAAGCAAATGCCGATAACTCACCCCATGATAAAAAGCAACTGGTTGTTCACTCTTACTCCCAAGCTCTTTTTGCAATGTGTCAATAATTTCTTTGGCTTCTTCATTGGAGATATGGCCTGCAGAATGATTTTTGATTTTATTGTCTGAAGTCACACAAATCAAATTGCACCGCAAAGCCACATCATTCGGCGTCAACTCAACCCCCATATTGGCAGCTTCTAAAACAGCTCTGCCATGATACGTTTCGCGCGGGTCATACCCCAAAACACTCAAATTGGCCACAGCTGACCCCTGTGGCATACCTTGCGGAATAGTGGCCAAAAGACCGTTCTGCCCGTTTTTGGCAATCAAATCCATATGGGGTTTGCGTGCCGCCTGCAAGGGGGTTTTGCCGCCCAACCGATCAATGGGAAAATCCGCCATCCCATCACCTAAAAAAACAATTGATTTCATTATCAACAGTGCTCCTTGAAAATATCAAAAACCCCGACATCAAAATCTTAGCACATTTTTATTCTTTGGTAAAAACACCGTGGAAGATGTCGCTCAAGGACTAAAGACAAAAGATTGTTATATAAGATTTTGTTTTTCCTGTAGCTGCCCGATTCATCGGGCTCTTTAAAACAACCGTTCCTCAACAAACAGTTTTTTAAAAACGCCCCATAAATGGGGCAGCTACATTAATATAAAAATCAAAAGCATACCTTATGGTTTTTCATGGGATCTATATGCTTATCAGGCATGACGTGCGTAAACAGACAATAAACCGCTGCGGTATATTCTATTTATACCTGCTCTTGTCATGTGAAGAGATTTCTCCTGAATAATCCTCAGGAAAAATAATTTCAATAATTGTTTTTCTCGTCGGAAAATTTTTACAAACAATTTACAACTTATTAATATGTACTTAAGATGAGTTGTGTATACTGCCCAATATGAAAAAGCATTTATCTGCTTTTATATTGGGTTGTTTTTCTTTCACCACCCTGGCAGCGCCATGGGTGGAAGCTTCTTTTTGGGAAGAAAGAAAAAGTGTGGTGCAGAGATTACAAGCCAAAAACAAAGTGGTCTCTGATTGTCCTGTCCAATCTGATTTGTCTTTTCAAATGCCGCTGTTTTTGGCGCAATTGCCGCAAACCCGTCATTTGAATTTTGATCTTGGCCATACCTCAGCCGGTTCCGGTGTTCATACAGCTGATCATCAATCCCGGGGAATGCCGCCTCAATCCTTTTCCGCTTCCAATGACATCAGCGCCGGATTCTCTTCTTCCATTCTCCCTTATGGATCTATCCGCCACATTCACTTATCAAAAAACAAAAACGCGCCTTTCATCATTCATATTCAAGATGCCCATGGCATCATAGAAGCGCAAAAAAATATTGCTTCCATGATCCAAGCCCTTCAGAAAAGCCAGGGGATCAGTGTGGTGGGTGTGGAAGGCGCTGTCAATGGATTCAATCTGGCGCCTTACAGAAATTTCCCGGATTCTTCTCTCACAAAAAAAGTGGCAGAACACTTTCTCGCACAAGGCCATATCACAGGTGCGGAATATGCAGGTTTAACAGCCCACACTCTGCCTTTGCTGTGGGGTGTAGAAGATAAGACCTTATACGAAAACAACATCAAAGCCTTTCAAGATTCATTGACGCTCAAATCCACAGTGTCGGATATCATTGACAAAAACATTGTCGAAGCAAATTCTCTGAAAAAAGAAATCTATTCCCAAGCGCTCAAAAAATTTGACAAGCATTTTAATGCGTACCACAGCCGCAAGGACACATTGGTTTCGTACGTTGAATATTTAGCGAATAAGGCGCGAAATCAGTTTGCCTCATCAAAAAAAATGACACATTTGCATATGTTTATGCAGGCTTTGAAAAAAGAAAAAACACTGGATTTTAAAACAGTGGAAAAAGAGCGCGCAGAACTTGTTCAAATCATGGCGCATAAACTGTCTCATGCGCAAATCACAGACATGGTCCATCACAGCGCCAATTATCGTTCAGGTTACATGGGATATGGGGCCTATTATGAATACCTCAGAAATTTATGTCACAACACTGGGATCAAACTCACAAAATTCAAGCAGCTTCAGGTTTATATGTCCTATGTGCTGCTGGCTGAAAAAATAAACAAGAATAAACTCTTAGATGAACTTATGTTTTTGGAACAAACAGTTCAATATTCTTTGGCCAAAACCCAGGAACAGAAAGGCTTGGTCAGAATCAGCAAAAATCTAAACTTGCTCAACAAACTCATTCACCACCAAATGACACCAGCCAACTGGGCGTATTATCAAGACAACAGAAAAAATATATTGCAAGTGGTTTCAGATATAGAAGATTTGTCTTTTGCTTTGTCCAATAGAGATAATGCGGGAAAAAAACCCGCAGAGGATTTGCTGGAAAATCTTATTTCTCCGTATGAAGATTTTTGTCATTATGCGGTCAAAAGAAACGCGGCTTTTATCCGTCATCTGCAGAAAAAAATGCAGCAAGAACAAACCCGCACAGCTATGCTTATCACTGGCGGGTTTCATTCTGAAGGGCTTGCGCAGCTTATGCAAGACCAAGACATGTCTTACATGGTCATTAC
>JANQER010000028.1 GCA_028278255.1 Elusimicrobiota bacterium
GCTGTAAAAACCGCCGCCCAGTTTGTCTTCTATTTCACCCACTTCCGATATAAAATGCACTTCACGGCTTTTGCCTGTGGTCAAGGCTGCCGGGTTATAAAGCGTTCCGATAATATCCCCATGCCTGGGCGCTGCTGCGGCCAAGCCTTTGAACTGGGCGGATTCCACTTTCTTAAATATCATCCAGCCTGAATCGCCGAAATCCGCTCTGGCAATGCCTGCTGTCATCACCAAACATCCGGCAAAAAAAACGATTAACAATGTGTTTTTATTCATCATATTGCCTCCTGGTTTGAGAACAACCAATACCAGGATAATCAGACAGGGACACAAACATATGGCAGGCATGACACGTTTGTGTCACATTTAATAATGAATTTTGCGTCTATTTTTAGAGTTGTTTTTGCTTAAAAAAAGTTCAATTGGTAAAATTTGAGCAAAACAGGGTGTTTTGCTTGTTGCTAAATTTGCCTTTAACTTCAGCATGTAACCTGCTTTTTTTCAAGGCAATAAGGTATAATACTAAAATGAACCATAAGAATGTATTTATTATAGCCGGCCCAAATGGTGCAGGGAAAACGACTTTTGCCAGAGAATTTTTGCCTGAATATGCACATTGCCCTTATTTTATTAATGCGGATTTGATCGCTCAAGGATTATCGCCTTTCTCGCCCCAACAAGCAGCGCTTAAAGCCGGGAAACTCGTTTTGAGGGAAATCAAGGAATTAGCGGCAAAAGACGTTGATTTTGGATTCGAAAGCACCTTGTCTGGAAAAAGCTATTTAAAAATTTTTCACGCATTAAAAAGAAAAGGTTACCGGCTTTTTCTTTTCTTTTTATGGATACCTGTTTCCGGACTTGCTATTGCCCGCATAAAGGAAAGAGTGAGAGAAGGCGGACACGATATCCCGGATGAAGATGTGAAAAGACGTTATGAAAGAAGCTATATCAATTTATTTGACTTATACATGCCTATAATGGATTCTTGGATGTTTTTCGATAATTCAGGGATCACGCCAAAGCCAGTGGCCCAAAAAACAAATTCGCATATCAGAATTCTTGATAAAAAACTTTTCAGAGAATATTTTAAAAACAAGTGAGTTCCCTATGAAAAAAAAATTAACATTGAATGACAAAGCCATATTGGCATTTCGAAAAGCTGTGCGGCGCGTCAGGGAAAAGCATAGGAAATCAGGACGTCCCATGGCCATTTGGAAAGACGGAAGAATTCAAAAAATTTATATCAAATAAAAACAGCGCTTTGAATTTTGCGGGTCAGGGAAGAAATGGCCATTTTGTTGATGTCGGAGATTTTGCGCCAAGTCAGGGATTTTATCGGTTGATGACAAAGGCCTAACCAAGGATGGGCTGTTATTTCTCTGTGGGTGAGCGTGTGCCGAACAATGGGCAATGTGCGGACAAATGAGATGGGCGGAGTGGGAGACATTTTAAAAAAACGCATAAATAAGGCTGTCACGCTTTCGTGCCCAATAACCGGGAACACTTTGTTTTTCCCCAATTCTATGGACGGGAATTCCCATAAGCCGGCATACAGTCCTTTATCAGGTCTTTTGATCAAAGCATATTTATCCCCGCATCTCACAATGCCTACGCTTAAATGAAGAGGCCTTTTGGGCCTATCTGACAAAAGAACAGGTATTTCGTCTTGCATGTTACCGGCATAAGCCCGGCAGTTTTTTAAGAACGGGCAATGGACGCAATCCGGAGAATCAGGCCGGCACATTGTGGCGCCAAAATCCATTAAAGCCGAGTGATAAACTCTGGCTTTTGTGGGATGAATCATTTTTTGGGCAATGTCCCAAATTCTTTTCGTGTTTTTGGGATCTTTCATGTTTTCCCGGATGCCAAAAATCCGGGCAAAGACCCGGATCACATTGCCGTCCACAAGCGCCTCGGATTTGTTAAAAGCAAATGACAATATAGCGCCGGCCGTATAGGGTCCCACTCCCGGCAATGATTCCACTTCCTGCCTTGTGTTTGGCATTTGTCCGTGAAAGTCCGTCTGAATTTTCTGAGCGGCTTTGTGCAGATTGCGGGCTCTGGCATAATAGCCCAAACCAGACCATAAGGCCAGCACCTGGTCCACTCGTGCATTGGCCAGAGATTTTAAAGAAGGAAACTTTTTAAGAAACCGATGAAAATAAGGGATCACAGCAGACACTGTGGTTTGCTGCAACATCAGCTCAGACACCAGCACATGATACCCGGACCAGGTCTTCCGCCACGGCAGATCATGCCGTCCGTTTTTGGCAAACCAGGACAAAAGTCTTTGTTGAAAATAACCGGGCCTCATCATGAGGATATTTTACCATAAGCGAGACCGGATGAATCGGCAATAACCAAATCCCAAGAAACAATAACCAAATAATAACCAATAACCAAGACACAATAATCAAACAATCCTCAAATTCCAAATTCCCCTAAAAAATCCACAAACAGCTGCTTTATTGTCTGAATTTTAAACTATTTATGAGCCTGTCGAAAAACTTCCGTTTTTGTCATCCTGAGCGATAGCGAAGGATCTCATGTTTTCTCTGCCCGACGAAAGGGATTCTTTCCGCATGCGCAACATCTTTGTCCTGGAAAACTTTCTTTCCCGGGTCTAACCCCAATGCGGTTTAGAGATAAGCGTAGTTGCCCTCCGTCTAAAGCCGGATATGGCTAGATTTATCGGGCTCTTTAAGGCAAACAAATGCGTTAAAAGCGCCCCATAAATGGGGCAATTACAAAAATCCAGCTTATCTAAACCGCATTAAGGTAAACCTCTGTTTATTTGGGAAGGTTTTTTTGAAAGCTCAGCTCGGTTTTGGCTTGGCGGAGGGCTTGATGGGCTTGTTCCAAATGCGGATTGAATTTAATGGCCTGCTCCCACTCTTGCATGGCTTGCGGTATTTTGTCTTCGGTATATAGAATAAGACCTTTTCTGTAGAAATCATAAGCTTTGTCCTTGTCTTTTGCCGGGGCCTTTGTTTCATCTGTCTCTGCCGCAGAGGTGTTTTTCCCGGCTGAGGGTTTTTCCGCTGATTTCTTTTCTGTTTCCTGCAGTTTTTTCCCCACATGACTCAGCCATATGCGGGCTTTTTTGTTGTTGGGCTCTATTTCCAGGACTTTCAGCCATTGCTGCGCGCCTTCAATATATTTGCCGCTTTGGTACAATTTAATGCCTTTCTGCGTCATGGAAGCCAATGTCTTGTCCCTGTTTTTTTGCTTAATCATTTTCCTGCAGACCTGCTCATTGCGCAGCGCCTTTTTATGCCCGCTGTCCAAACGAATAATTCTTTTCCAATACTTCCCGGCCTGCTTGTAAAAACCGGTCTCCTGATACGTCATGGCCTGCGCTGTCCATTCTTTTATTTTTTTCTCTTGTTTCTTTTTTTTCATGAGCCGCTTTAAATGGTCCATTTGCTTTTGATACTGTTCATTCCCGGGAGCTGATTTTAGAGCCAATGCCCATTTCTTCAAAGCTTTTTCCCAATCATTCTGATAATAGGCCAGCCATGCCTCAGCCGCGTACCGGTCTTTTTTGGACACAAACACTTTATTCCCAATGGCTTTTGTTAAATTCACAATGGTGCTTTTAAAATATCCGTCGGCCAAGGCCTGGTTTCTTTCCTCTGCAAATTTCTTGCCCAGATATTGGCTCATGCCTTCCATGCCTGACAGCATGTCTTCCGGACTGCGCAGGTTTTGGCTGTTTTTATACGCTTCTTCAAGTTTTTGAAGGATCTCATTGGCTCTTGCGCGCTCTTCCGCCACTGTGTCAACCGCCAACATCAATGCCTGTTCTTTTTCTCCTTTTTGAAGCCGGGCGTTGGATTCCCGCTCCTGCAATATCCGTCCAATGGTCCACAAATATTTTTTGACTTCGCGATTCTCAGGTTCTTTTTTCAAAACATCCGTGGCAATCAAAACAGCCTCTTCGTATTGTCCCGCACGGTACAAACCCGCAATCTGATGCATCAGGCTGTCCACGGTGGGCTTGGACACGGCAAACAAGGGAACGCCCCTGATTAAAAAATAAAAAACCGCCAGGACGATCATGGTTTTTTTATTTGTTGTTATTTTCATTTTGGCTTTTGCCTCTCTGCTTTTTCAGCATTTCAGCAGCTTCCCGTAATCCATTGACGGCTTTTTGGTGATGCGGGTTGATGTCCAGCGCCTCATAAAATTTCATAATGGCTTCCCCGTAATTTCCGGTCTGGCTCAAACCCAAGCCTTCTTGATATAAGGCTTCTCCCACTCCCCCAAACCGAAAAATCAAGCCAAACCTGTGCGTTTCACCAAAATCATGAGAATTCATCACCAAAGCATAATCAAGCTGTAAGTCCTTGTATTTAAACCCAATCCCATAATTGAGTCCTTGTGTAAAATCATTCTCATTTCTGTAACCCAATCGTATTCCTATTACCCGGTTGAGCCAAGTCTCCTGGCCTATGTGTAAATGCATTTTTTCATTTCTGGTTTTTTGTATGTCCATGGCCAAGAAAAGCGAATCTGAAAACATTTTATACCCTATGCCTAAGCCCATGGTTTGCGGCAATGCGGTTTTGGCCTTTCCAACAGCGGCCCCTTTCCCCAAATTCTTGAAGGAAAAGCCCAGTCTTAACCGCGACAGTTTTCCCAGCTGCATAGGCACATACAACAATCCAATGTCAGCGCCTATTGTCTGTCCCTGCGTGTCTCCGATTTTTTGCTTGATGCTTTTGATGTTTATGCCCATATTCCAGCTTGGCCCCAATGGCCTTCCATAACCCACGGCCATGAGCGTGTCCCCGGCATCCACTTGACTGGTCCTGAGCCCAGCGGCATCATAGCCTGAAATATCTCCATAATCAAATGACTGCATTTGTAATCCCAAGGATCCTTTGTTGGCAAAAGGTTTGGCAAAAGACAAACTGTGGCTGCTCATGGATTCCGTGTGCTGCACACTGGTCAAAGCCAATTCATTCTGCCGGATTTCACCCCAAGCTGCGGCATTGCCGTTCACAGCGGCATTCACGTCATCAGCCACAGCAATAACAGTCTCTCCCATGCCCACCTGACGCGCGCCCATGCCCAGTTCCAGGAATTGAAATCCGTTTTCCCCGTTGCCGGCATAGCAAGGCAAATAGAGCGCAAAACATATGATAAAAATGACGGCTTTGTTTTTGATCATTTTATTTCCTGTTCCTTGCATAGGGCGGGGAAACCCCGCCCCTACGACCAATTACCAATAATGAATAACCAATGACAATCAGACAATGTGTCAACGAACAATCGCTATTTTCCCTTTTTTTACAGATTCTCCGCTTTTGATCCTGTATAAATACACGCCTGTGGCAATGGGGTTGTTGTCTTGATTTGTCACATCCCATGTCACTTGGCCAGACCCATTTGAATACGGGATCTCCTTGACCAGTTTGCCTGTAGTGGTGTATATGTTAACTCTCCCAACTTGACCAATGCCTGTAAATGTGATGATTCTGTCCCCTTTGTCACTGCGAAACGGCACTGGGAATGCATAGGCCTGGCTCACATCCGTATTGGCCTGCGCCATAAGCGCAAAAGTCGTGAAATGCAAAGCCTGGGCTGTGACCTGGTTTGCTTGGGAATTGACTTCTGAAGGCAAACGCACCCACAAATCATTGACTTCATCCAGCCAATACACACTTAATGTTTTTTCCAAGGCAGACGGATATGTCCCGTCGACTTTCCCGTCATCGTCTGCATCAGGGTAGGACAAAGTCACTGACACCAGACGGGAAAAATCTTGGTCCTGCAAAGACTGGAAAGCATCATAAATTTTTAAATCCATCATTGTTCCCTCAACAGGCGTATTATAAGGGTCCTGCGTCACAGCTTGCAATTTTTGTGTGGCAGAAGCCGCTGCAGCAGCCTGTTTGGGTTCAAAAAGCAGATAACCGTCTGACGCCAAACTATCGGCCGGGATATCCACAGTCACGCCATAGGCGCTGTTGATCAATTTATTCTGTTCAGTGCGGTTCATGACAGTCAAAAACTGCGTGAAAAAGCGCTGGGCCAGACCATTGCCTTGCTCATCCAGCACATGGGTGGAAATCGTGATGTCATATAAACTGTTCCCCTGAAGAACTGTTGACGGCGTAAATGTGAAAACATCATTCCCGCTGTTGGAAGCAAAAGCGCCCGTGACATTTTCATCCACAGTGTTTCCCAAATTGTCTCTGGTCCGCTTCAACTGACATGAGGAAGCCACTGTGTCAGCCTGTACGAATTTACTGAACTGAAAAATCAAAACAATATCAAGAGGAGTGCTGCCGTCATTTTTGGCCTGCGGAGACGCCAGAACCACAGAGGGCCGGTCATCCCGGGACCGGGCATTGGTGATATTGGACGGCGCTGACACATTGCCCACATCATCTATGGTCCACAACCTGAAATAGTATTCTGTCTGCACTGTTAACCCGCTGATCACATGGCTCTGGGCCGCGCCCACAAGCACATTGCCGGTGGACACATGCACAGCGCCGGCAGTGCTCCATACCACTGTGCCCGGGTCATCCGTATATTGAATGGCATATTCGCTGCCGGGCAGAAGGGTTTTGGCGCCCATGTTGTCTCCTGGAAACATCCATGTCAGCCTGACCTCACCGGACTCATCCCCGGCTTCCGCCAACAGATTCACCACAGCTGCCGGCGGGGTAAAATCCAAGGTCTTCACAGATCTTTCTGAAGGGGTGGATTTTTGTCCGCCTGTGTCCAGTGTGTACAGCCGGTAATAATAGGTGGTTTCAGATTCCAAACTGGTGTGAAAATACTGGTTCTCTGTATTGGCAAAGGACTGCAAAAGCGCAAAATGGGTGGTCGAAGACACTGTGCTGACCCACAATTCATATCCGCCATGATAGACCGTGGGAAGCAAAGAGGTGGAAATGGGCGGCCACACCAAACTGATTTCCCGGGGAAAAGGCGTGACCACCAGACCGGGTTCCGGCGGACTGGGGTTTCCTGCCTGGGAAGTGGCCCCGATCGACAGAGCCGAATAATTCGGGGTTTCATCCTGCGCCCAAATGCGGGCATAATAATCCTTGCCCAACTCCAAATTGGAAACGGTATGACCATGCCCTGTGCCCGGCGCTGCCCGGGTGCTGATCACCACTTGGGCCATGGCAGGCACAGCCCCGGCCATATCAGCCGCTGTGGAGCTGTAAAAAATATGCCAGGCGCCAGGCAAAAGCGCATCATTGGCCCCATTGTTCCCTGAAGCTGTCCAGGTCAAATCAATTTGGCCGTGCACAGGCCCTGGATCTGCCTGAAAAACAGTGATGGCCCCAGGCGCCGCCCCGTCCCGCCATTTCAACTTGTCATTGGGATCATATTCATTTTCAGGCCCGGCCATGGCGCCGAGCCAATTATCCAAAGACCAGTCCAGATTCGCGTCAGCGCCTTGCACATCAATATTATAGGCTGATGAAGCTGTGTTTGTGCTGCGGGATGCGCCAAAAGTCACATCACTGAGAACAGCTGTTGAGTCAAGGCCTGTGAGCGTCAGGTAAGCGCACCGCGCGCCAGACACCACGCCCATTTGATCAAACAGCGCATTGGAAATAGACACCCCTTCATTGCCGCTGAGCGCCAATCCGGACTGATAAATGTTCCTTAATTCGGCATGCTCAATGGCGAGCACCCCATTGACGGACAAATGATAATAATAGTTGGAATCCATTTGGTCCACCAAAGCCGGTGTCCCATTGATCCCGCGCAGCGCCAAACCGGTGCCTGATGGAAAATGCGCCTGGGAACGCCCGCTGTTTAATCCGTTGGCGCATCGATCAAACAAAAGTCTTTTTTGCTGATTTTCATCCCCGGCGGACGCGGTCAGAGCAAAGGCCATGACATCGCCCGCATTGGCTGAACCGCCGTCATTAAAAGTCAATGTGAATTGGGCATAAGCCGTTGCGGCGCCGTTCCCGCTGTGCGTCCCCATATCACCGCTCACACTGCCTTGCACATGCCAGGCCAGATCAGACTCATACCGGACAAAGACCGTCTGGGTCACTGCATTGGCATCACTGACGGCTGTCACGGAAGCGCTGTCTCCCTCTCCCACCAAAGACAGCGGCAGTGAAGCGGCCGCATGATAAGAAGGCTGCACATGATCCAAAACCACATCCGCATTGGCGGTGTAATCGCCCTGCACGCGCACAAGGCCCGGCTGCGGCACAGGGGGATTGACTTCAGTGGAATCCAGAAAGCTGACAATATAGTCGTTGTTTTGGCTGGTGTACAAATAATCATCAGGCGCTTTCAAATACTTGGCTTTCTTAAAAACAATACCGCTTCCCCCGGATAAAGTCATTTCATCCGTGCTGTTGGGGCGAAAATCTCCGGCCGCATTATACCCCAAAACATCTTCAACCGACAATGTGTTGAGGGAGGCGTTTTGTATGTCCAAGCCGATTCCGTTTTGATAAATGTGATTGGACATCAACAAATTATTGCTGGAACCGTTGAAGAGAACACACCCGCTGTCATCATGGTTGTAAATCGTGTTTTCAGCCAGAACATTATTGTCTGCATTCAACATAAAAATGCCTTGCGCGCCGTTGCTGTTCAAATGGTTGTTTTGTATGACGCTGGCGCTGCATGTGTTGAAATAAAGAGCATTGGCATAGCGGTCATGCACGCAGTTGTTGATGACGGTGTTGCCGGCAATGAGCAAATTGGTGTTTTGCCACAAATAGGCCGCGCTGTATGAATTGCCGCGAAAAGTGTTGGAGCTGATGCTGACAAATGAGCTGCCTTCAACATAAAGGCCGTCTTCACCGTTCAGTTTAAACACATTGGAGGAAATATGCGTTTGGCCGGCCTGGGCCAGATGAACGCCTCTGTAAGCGTTGCAGAAAAAAACATTATCCGCAATCTGAATGCTTTTGACAGGGCTGTAACTGCAAATGCCGTTGCGCCTCTGCGAATAAAAATAATTGGATTCTATCACAATGCTTTCCGCATTGTCCCCCAGAAAAATACCGCCTGAAGCCCCGTTGTATCCGTTATAAATAAAATCATTGTATTTAATCTGCGCCTGAGACCCGTCGATGAAAACGCCTTCGCTGGAATTGTTGTACACAATGTTGTTAAAAAAACGGGCTTCATTGTTGTTGGAATGAATCACCAGTCCTGAACGGCAATCCCGGATGGTGCTGCTGGAAATCAAGCCGCGCGCGGCATCCGTGTGGAACCGCATATAATTCAAATGAGCGAATTCTCCGTATTCCACATGAAATTCACCGTCAGTCACAATCTCATTGTCAATATAGACGTCAGGATCAGACCCTGCGCCCCGTATCAAAACATTGCGCGTCAGATTGGCCACGCGCACGCCTTCACCGGCATCACGGGGATAATTCAGAGGAGAATCAAACGTGATCAGCCGGGGATCAGCCCCCTGAATATTGGCAATGGTTCTTTTTTCAATCTCATGCACAAAAGGATCACCCGCCCGCGAAGGGCTGATTGTGATGTCATCCCCTATTTGCCAGCCAGCAGCGCCGGCTGCCGGCACATTCACGGAACTGTTATCAGGAAAGGAAACAGCCGCAGCCACAGGGGATTTCACAGCCCCGTACACATAGAATTGGCTGCCCATTGGCAAGTACAACCG
>JANQER010000057.1 GCA_028278255.1 Elusimicrobiota bacterium
GAGCCCGGCTTCATTGGTTATTGGCATGCCTGGTGAAACCAGTCAGACCATTGCCGAAACAACTGATTTTTTAGCCCAGGCCATGGAACACCAGCTTGAACCGCCGCATAAGCGGGTAAGCATCAACTACATTCAAGTGCTTCCCGGCACCCCTGTGTACGAATACGCTCGGGCCAAAGGGCATATTGGTACAACGCCGGCAGAAGAAGAAAAATATCTGATTAAAATATCAGATGTGGACGCTTGTGAAGACACAAAGCTCATTAATTTAACAAGTGCTGACTACTTCACGCTCCAAACATGGCGGCACCTCATGCTCTTGGAATTGGAAGTCCGTTGGTACAAGCGCCGTCAATGGAAAAAATTTGGCCCTGTGCCAATATCCGCTTATGAACGAAAGGATTACCACACCCAAGGGTACTTTAACCTGAAAAAACTTATCAATCATCCGGCTTCCTACAGACTCATTTGGCCGGTCCGAAGGGTGTTTTATTTATGTTACGTGATTGTCAAGGATCTTATTAGAATGCCATTCAAACAAGTGATGGCATTGATGTGTGATTTAATAAAAAATCATTTGGGCCGCCGCCCGGAACGCTTTGACTATAGATCACTCCGTAAAATTGTCAATGAATGGCCCAAAAAAAGCGCTACCTTGACGGAAAAAAACATGTGGATTTTGCGAGAAGGCCGGTAAAACCAATCAGGAGCATTGACGCGCATGTCAATAGGCACACTTTGCACAGACCCGTTTCTTCAGACGTATTTAAAAAACAAAGGCATACAAGCCCAAGTGTTTGACGCCCTCTTAACGCCTGCTGACAAGCAGGCCATGCTGGAGGCTCTTCATGATTTTGCGTCACATTGGTTTATGGATTCGCATGGAAATGACTACACTGAATACAGGGGCGTTTCCATCGGAAGCGCCATTCGTGACGAAATCATGACCCTTTTTTGCCTGTGGCTGCACATGGACAGGATCATGCGTCAGTGCCAGGGACGTATGCCCAGCCATGTGTATCAGTCCGCTTCTTGTGAGTTTCCACCCATGGTTGAAAAATATTTTGCATTTCTCGGGTGCTCTCTTGCAACGGAAAACATTGATTATCCCTATTTCAGCTTTAAAAAATTTCGTCATTACTATATTCGCAACAATCTCACTTACATCCCGCTTGCCGTGGACGGCGACACAACAAGCCGGTTTACCATACGCATTATTATCAAAAACATGATCAAGGCCGGCTTAATCAAACTATTGAATCTGGCTGGCGCCAACAAACCTTATTTCTATTGCCAGGTGCTCAGGCGGCTTGTTCCTTTTTATCAATCATACTTCACATCAGGAGCGTATAAAAAGACCGGGCTCAGGCTGATTCTCAATTCCCGAAAAATACCTGACAAGGACAGCCGGCGCACGGGTATTTTTGGCCGTTCGTTTGAAATCATTATGCTGCTTTTCAAGGGTGTGCGCCCAGAAATGATCACACCTATCGGGCCCTGGGAAGCAGAACCTTCTGACAGCCAAAAAAGCACAGCTTTCAAGACCCAGGTCCTGGCTGAATTCAAAAAAGTGTCTGCTTCGCTCTTGTCAAAGCTGGGCTTGGCGCATGGCGAATTTTTTGAAAAAGAATTCACCTTGTTTCTCAGCAACAACCTGTTGTCATTTGCCGGGCTCATTGACGTGTACTATAAAAAATTCGAGAATAAAAACTTTTTTGGCTCTGTTCAGGAGGTGGTGCCGTCTCTCCAGATGCAGGTGATGGCGCGCTGCAAAAAAAGAACTGTTTTGGTGCCGCCGAATCAGATGCTTCACAATCAATACATGACAGCTCATGCGCTCAAAAAAACCCAAGGATACGTCAAAGTCATTGCCCTGTCTGACTATGACAAAACCCGATACATGCGGTTGGGGTTTAACCAACGAGATATCATAGTGGATGACAAATTGCTGCTGGACCGGTATAATGACACTCTCAGGCCTTTTAAACCCATGGACAACTTTAAAAACAAAAAGGTTCTTGTTATTCCGCCGTTTATCTACGCCCTTGACACATTTCGTCATTTATATGACAGTCGCTCATGCATAACTTATTTTAGAAATTTGTTCAGTGTCTTAAATAGGGTTGGATGTATTGATGTTATTGTCCGACAGCATCCCGGAGTCGATAAAACGGGCATCAATAACAGAGGATATACAATGAAACATTTTTTTCAAAAGCTTTTGGACAATATTATGTCATCTAGTCAATTCTCCTTTTCTTTAAGTTATTCAGACAGTTTGTACAACAGACTGGCGCAGGACGTGGAAAAATGCGATATAGTGATAGGCACAATCAGCGGAACCATTATGGAATCACTTGTTTTGGGAAGAGACTATATTGTCTATGATCAATCTGTCGCGCCTTTCCCTGGAAAGTTGGAAGGGTCAATTGTTCATGATGGGATTATAAAAAGATGCACAACAATGAAAGAGCTGGAAGAACGCGTCTTCAATTATGAGCCGATTGACCGGGATGCGTTGTTCAAAAAACACTACCCGGCTCTGTTAAAGAAACCCTCCCCAAAACGAGACTCCTATCAGGAGTTGCTGAAGCTTTTTATGGGGCAGGAGGCAGTTCGGAACATATGAAAATAATTCGATATAAAAAATCAGAAACAGTGGATTCTTATGGATTGCTCGAGGGGCAAAGGATCGTCCCTATTGTTGGGCCCCCTTATGGTCATTTAAATGAGCTGCAAAAAGAAAAGTCTATTGATTACAGTCAACATTTACTTCTTCCCCCCTGTGAACCCACAAAAATTATTGCCTTGGCATTGAATTTTGAGGGGATAGATGGCCAGGAAAAAGACATTATTGAGCCGTTGGTTTTTCTCAAAAGCAGCAATGCTGTTGCTGGTATAAATGACATCATTGAATTACCGTTTATCCAAAACACATGGGGTGAGCCTGAAATAGGCGCTGTTATAGGAAAAACAACAAAAGACATCTCAATGGATTTTGTTGATGAACACATATTAGGCTATACCCCTGCCAATGATGTCAGCTGTGATAATGTTAATAACCGTGACCATCATTTGCTACGGTCAAAAGCCGCTGATGGGTTCTGTCCCATTGGTCCTTATATAGAGACTGAATATGATCCAAATGGCAAGACGCTTGAAGCCTATCACAATGACCAATTAATCAGAAAAGGCAGCACAGACGCCATGTTATGGGATTTAAAGAAAGCCATTCAATGGCTGTCCACATGGATAACACTTCACCCCGGTGATATTGTGTTGTCCGGGTGTCCGCCCTACGTGCGTGACCCCTTGTATTTAATGCATGGCGATGTTTTTAAAGTCAAAATTCAGGGATTGCCAGCATTAACGACCCAATTCAAAAAAGGACAAAACACATGAAATGTTTGATTTGTAAGCAAAAAAACTTCGCCCGTGTGAGTGAACGTATTAGAGAGGGAAAAAGAAACGTTTTTCAATGTCAGGGCTGTGGGTTTGTGTTTTTAGAGCCTATCAAAGACTCTGTTGACTACACCAAAGATTATGGCGCCAAGCTGTTTGATGATTCATGGGATTTAGATGCCGCTATGAAAGCAAGGGCTGAAAGCCTAAAAAAAACAATCGATGACATAGATCAAGAACTGATGCAAACACCGGGCTTACGTTGTTTAGAGATAGGCGCAGGGGTCGGGGCATCGGTTTACGGATTAAAACAAAAAAACAACAACTATGCGGTGGATGTTATCGAGCCCAATGCCAAGCTCAAAGACCATTTAACCTCAGTTTTTGATCCCATTAATGTTTATACGTCTTTTTCTGATATTAAAAAAACCTATAACGCCATCTACGGCATACATGTGTTTGAGCATTTCCTTAAACCCTATGAACAGCTGGCCATTATAGAAAAATGCGCTGCGCCCAAGGCCCGTTTGTACCTGCAGTTTCCCAATTGGGATGACTATTATCTTTCGACGCTTGAAGGTACAAGCCTGAGAAACTATATAGAATTCATGCTCCATACTGCGCACGATTACTATTACTCCATCAAAAACATTGAGCGGCTTTTCAAACAGACCAACTGGGACATTGTCAAAATATGGACCATGCAGGATTATTCAATTGCCAATTATTACCATTGGATATTTTGTGGGCAGCCAATGAAGAACATAGCTGTGGCCACAGAAATGGGCCATGAATTAAGAGAAGTGAACAATGTTTTTCACAAAGCTTTGGAACAATCCAGCCAAGGCAATAATCTTTGCTGTTTATTGCAGCGCAAAGATTAAAATCAATTTTTTAACAGCACATTTATTGAGCACGGAGGTTATATGAAAACAGTTGTTGGTATTCCGGCGCGTTTGGGTTCTTCACGTTTTCCTGGCAAGCCTCTCAAAGACATATGCGGCAAGCCCATGATTGAGCATGTGTTTCGGCGATGTGAGCTGTCTGATATGATTGACTATGCATTTATTGCCACTTGCGATGAGGAAATAAAAAAATGGGCTGAAAAAGCAGGCTGCCGTGTTGTCATGACCAGCCCGGACATTGAGCGGCCGGGTCTGCGCGTGGCAGAGGCATGTAAAGGCCTTGGATTAAACGATGATGACATTGTTGTGATTGTGCAAGGAGATGAACCCTTGGTGCATCCTGACATGATGAATGTGGCCATTCAACCCTTGCTGGAGGATGACAATGTTTTTTGTGTTAACCTTGGGGCTGACATGACTGAGGATCAATGGCAGGATCCCAATGAAATAAAAATGGTTTGTGACAAAAACATGAACGCACTTTACATGTCCAGAAGTCCGATCCCTTCCCGGGTCCATCCGGAAAAACCTTTTATCGGCCCCAGATGGCGTCAAGTCTGCATCATGCCTTTCCGAAAAAAATCATTGCTGCAGTTTCAGGAAATGGCGCCCTGTCCTTTGGAAAAAGCCGAATCCATAGAAATGCTGCGGGCCATTGAGCATGGGCTGATCGTGCGCATTGTCAAAAGTCCGTCACTCAGCAAATCCGTTGATAATGAAGCAGACAGATTGGAAGTGGAAAAAATAATGAAAAACGATTTGATATACGAAAAACATGGTTTTTAAAAAGGAGGTCCCATGAGACCCAACACATTGCTTAAAAAAATAAAAGCAGGGCAGCCTATTTTAGGCACATGGTCAATGACTTGTTCGCGAGCTGTTGTGGAAGCCATGGGATATGCTGGGCTTGATTTTGTCATTATTGATATGGAACACGGTGTCATGTCTATGGAAACAGCCGAAGATCTTGTGCGTGCTGCTCAGGTCTCAGGATGTCAGCCCATTATCCGGCTTGGCAATGCTGATGAATCCCTGATACTCAAAGCGCTTGAAACCGGTTGTGGCGCGCTCATGATTCCGCATGTGTCCACGCCAGCACAGGCCCAAAAAATAGTGCAGGCCTGTAAATACGCGCCTGAAGGCACGCGCGGGTTATCGCCTTACACGCGGCCGCACGAATTTGACCATGCCAACATACAAAAAAGCATGGCTGAAAACAACAAAGACACGTTTGTGGGTGTTTTGGTAGAAGGGGAGGCAGGCATCAAAAATCTGGAATCCATTGCCCAGGTGCCTGGCTTAGACATGATCTACACCGGGATATTTGACATTTCCCAGGTCATGGGCGTGCCAGGTCAGCTGGACCACCCAAAAGTCATGGACACGCAAAAAAAATGCGTGGCTGCCTGCAAATCCAACAATGTGATGCCAGGCACCTTTGCGCGGGATGAAAACTGTTTGAAAGAAACCAAGGAGATGGGCTATCAATTCATTGCCTATTCTTGCGATTCACATGTCCTTAAAAAATCCTATAAAGCTATCGCAGATGCATTTTAATTTTTTTGGCAACAGCAACCATATGGGAAGAAAATTTATTGTCTTTTAGGAAAGTCTGAAGGGGAATGATTTATGTCAACAGAACAGAATAAGTTAAAATATGTACAGTTTTTACAGAATAGAAGTAAAGAAGAAGCAAAGACTATATATTATCAGAGGATAAAAGACGCTAAACATATTTTTCAAAAACATAGAGATTCATTTTTTATTCGTAATTGTCCGTTCTGTGATTCACCTGATTTTCGAAATTTAGAGAAATTTCATGATACTTATGATGTAAGCGCCTGTAACCGCTGCTCCGGTTGTTTTGTTAACCCTGTTCCGAGTTTAGAAGCGTTAAATGATTATTATAATAATTCTAAATGCAATATTTTGCAGCATAATTTAGTTAGAAAAAGAAAAAGTAAATCTAGTGATTTCATAGTTGATGATAGGGTCGTGAAAGTTATCGATTATATCGTATCTAAAAAGCACAAAAATCAAGAAAAAATTAGGATTCTAGAAGTGGGTTGCGGCTCTGGTTCTTTTTTATCAAAATTAAAGAAATCAATTGAGTCTTCATTTAAGAATAAATATTGTATTGAGTATTGTGGTATAGATATTGACAAAAACGCAATCGATTCAAAAGTAGATAATAATCTTAATCTTGTGCATAGTAGTATTGAAGACTTTACGCAACGATACGGTGGTTTGTTTGATATAATTTTACACTTTGAACTAATTGAACATCTCATTGATCCATTTCGCTTTATGAGAGATTCCAAAAAACTATTAAGAAAAAATGGGGTTATGATCTTTACTACGCCAAACCATAATGGAGCTGAAATAGTGGCATCGGATTATAATTCATATCGACTGCTGGCACACAGCATCTTTCCCCCTATGCACTTAAATGCTTTCAGTATTATAAATATTTTGCATTTTGCAATCAGATGTGAATTTAATGTGGTAGATATATCAACGCCAGGCAAGCTTGATGTTAGTATGATTACTGAAACAAAAGAATATTTAAGAGATATAGGATTCAAAACATTAGCATGCCTTAATGATGAAACTAAGGGAATAATTCAATATTTGTTATCAAAGTTAAAAGTAAGTAGCCATATGTTATGTGTATTAGAGTCTAGCAGGGAAGACTAAGAGTTATAACCAAAAGTTGTGGGTGAAGTGATTTAAGAAGATGTAAAAAAAGCGTAGCCTGTCTGGTGAAATCAAACAAAAACCGGTGGTAAGAGCCACCGAAACCCAGAAGGATACGCTCATGAATAAAAACAAATTAGATGAAGGGAAAAATCCAGAAGAAAATAAGAAAAATCGCCAAACAACAGGAGTTCATATGGAAGTGGTATTGTTGCAATTGCCGTTTTGGGGCGTTGGCTGCCCGCCGTTGGGATTGGCCCTGTTGAAAAGTTATCTGGGACAAAACAACATCTCTTGCCGGATATTTGATGTCAATGCACAAGCCTTTTGTCTGCGCGGGAAAAAATTTCATGACTATTGGGATATGCAACACGGCATCAACTATTCCATGGATGAAGAAATTGTCGCGCGCTATTATCATGACAACCGGGCTTTATTCCTTTATTACATAGGTGAAATAATAAAATTAGACCCCAAAGTTGTCGGTGTTTCCTGTCAGGGCACAAGCTTGATCATGAACAAGTTGTTTTTACGGGATTTAAGAAAAAATTGTCCAGGGATCAAACATGTCATGGGCGGTCCTGAAGTGGCATTTTTTATGAACAATGCCGAAAGATTATTGTCGTCAGGCTATGTGGATGCCGTTAGCCTTGATGAGGGAGAAAAAAGTCTGCTGCAATATGTTGGCAATATCACAGCCGGGATTGTTAAACCGGTGGAGGGAATGGTTTTAAAAGAGCAAGATGCCATCGTGAAGGGGGGGGTAGCGACGCCCATTAAAAACCTAAATGATTTGCCATTCCCTGATTACGATGATTTTGATTTTAATCAATACGTGTCCAATAGGACATTGGGGAGCTACACCTCAAGAGGCTGCATCAATCAATGCATGTACTGCACGGCAAAAAATTTTATGAAAACTTTTCGATTCAGGAGTGCTCAGAGGATTTTTGAAGAAATTGTGCATCTGAGAAAACGATATCCTCAAATTGACACCATACGATTTTGTGACAACATCTCAAATGCCAACATTCGGGAACTCGATAAATTTTGTGATTTGCTGATCAGCAATAACGTCAAAGTCCATTGGAATCTGGAAAACGCTGTGATGCGCAAAGAAATGGCATTGCCGTTATACAAAAAATTAAAAAAAGCCGGTTGTCAGTTAATCGGCTATGGCATGGAAACTTCTTCCCCGGCGTTATTGGACAAAATCGGAAAGACATTGTCAAAGGGGTTGGATCTATCGCGTGTGTTGCGCGAAGGGAAAAAAGCCGGTATATATATGTGTGTGAATGTTATGTTTGGCTTGCCCGGGGAGACCGAAAATGATTTTAACGGATTGCTGGATTTCCTGAAACATAACAGAAAATACATTAGCATGATTAACCCCTCTATCACATTCTGTGAATTCTATCCTGGTTCAGACGGCTATCAGACCCCTGAAAAATTCGGAATTAATTTGAAAAAAGGATCTCTCTTTTGGGAGTCAACAGATGGAAAAAACACGTACCCTGTCCGGATGAAGCGTTTTGAGTTGTTTTGTTCAAGATCAAGGGCTTACAAGTTGGACAATTTGATTGATGTCGAGGAGTTGCCCAATAAAGATGTGCTGATGTTTAAATACTATTGTCAGAGTGGGATGTTAGATGAGGCGCATGAGGCGTATCGCCGGATCTCCCCGGAATTCCGTACACGATCAATACAAAGCATATATCAAGCGGCAAAAAAGGGGGACTCAGTCGTAGAAAACCAGGAGGAGGTCGTAAACGCAGTGCCTTTTTTGCAAGGTAAGACTTTTAAAGAAACGCTGCTAAAAAACGCGCTGGCTGATTTTATTCAAAACTTGGAAAAAGATGATCCCTTTAAAGACGACTTTATGAAACCCTGGAAAAAAAAGCTAAGAAAAATGTTTCATCGGATCATCGGATACGATAAAATAGACAAAAAAATCAATTCAGTTTATGCCCTTGTTAAAATGGTTGACAACAAAATTATGTTTTCACAAAAACCAACAGACCACGCCGGTGGTCCCTATCATGTCAAGAGTGGTTGATGAACGAGGGAGATGAATGTGCCAAAATATAAAATACTGATCGCCACAAGCTCATTTGGAGATTACGATAGCGCGCCTCTGGCTCATCTGCGGGATCAGGGGTATGAGGTGGCTCTCAACCCTTTTAAAAGAACGCTCAAAAGCCAAGAAATTGTCCAGTTGGCGCAAGGTTGCATGGGCATACTGGCCGGAACCGAACCCTATACCTCGGACATCTTTGAACAGTTGCCTGCGTTACGAGTGATCAGTCGGTGCGGTGCTGGGTTAGACACTGTGGATGTGCAGGCTGCTGACAAAAAAGGCATTGCGGTTTTTTCGACGCCGTATGGTCCCACACAATCCGTGGCAGAGCTTACAGTGGGAATGGTCATGAGCCTGATCCGCGGGGTACAAACATCCTGTGCCCGAATGCGGCGTGGTTCTTGGAAAAAAGACATGGGCTATCTGTTGTCCGAGCTCCCCATGGGCATCATTGGCCTCGGACGAATAGGAAAAACAGTTGCAGAAATTTTAAAACGTCTGGGCGCATCTGTGTCAGGGTGTGATCAGCAACCGGACACGGTTTGGGCTGCTCAAAATGGCATTGGCCTCAAAGAAAGAGACCAAATTCTTAAAACCAATAGAGTGATCTGTTTGCATATTTCCTATGATCAGAAAACGCGTCATTTTCTCGATTCAAAAGCAATGTCCATGATGATGCCTGGAAGCTTTGTCATCAACACATCTCGCGGTGGTCTGGTGGATGAAGGCGCTTTGGTTCAGGCCTTAACATCCGGCCATTTGGCCGGCGCCGCATTGGATGTGTTTGAGCAGGAGCCATATCAAGGCCCGCTCAAAGATCTGGACAACGTGATTCTCACGCCGCATATTGGTTCGTACGCGCGCGCAGGCCGGATAAAAATGGAGACAGAAGCAGCCAACAACCTCATTACAGCATTGAACGCATAATTTTTATGGGAAGGAGGACTCTCTTGAAAGCAATTGTCTATGGTGGATCAGGGTTTCTCGGAAGTCACGTGGCTGATGTCCTGACAAAGAAAGGGAATCAGGTGACTATTTTTGATGTTAAGGCTTCTCCCTATCTTCAAAAAGGGCAGAAAATGATCGTGGGTGATATCCTGGATGAAAAAAAAGTGGCGCAATCCATTAAAGGCCAAGATGTCGTGTATAATTTTGCCGGTTATTCAGATATAGAATTGGCTAGTAGCCATCCTTTGGAAACAGTCAAAGCCAATATCCTCGGAAATTGTATAATTCTCGAACAGGCCAAACAGCACAAAATCAAACGATATGTTTTTGCCAGCTCTGTTTATGTCTACAGTGCGGCAGGCTCATTTTACAGGGCCAGTAAGCAAGCGTGTGAAGCTTATATAGAAACATACGCCAAGGTCTATGGTTTGCCTTACACCATTCTTCGCTTTGGCTCCCTCTATGGGCCGCGTTCCAACCAACAAAGCGGGATCAACATGCTTCTCAAGCAGGCGATAGAAAAAAAGAAAATTGTCTACTGGGGAACCGGGGAAGAAACCCGGGAATATGTGCATGTGCATGACGCTGCGATTTGCAGTGTCGACATCTTGGACAAAAAACACACAAACGCATGTGTGCTCATTACCGGCAACCAATCAATAAAAATAAAAGATTTGCTTTGCATGATCCGTGAAATAATGGACCACAAGATTCACATTCAGTGCCGACCGGGGGCCCGGCCGGACCTGTCTGATCTCCATTATGTCATCACGCCCTACTCTTTTATGCCCAAAGAAGGCAAAAAACTTTTGCACGCACCTTATACGGATCTTGGCCAGGGGCTTCTAAGTCTTATGGCTGAAATATACGCTGAAAAAAACGACAAGGACTAGGACGCAATGCCTGAAGAATCCGCGCAAACAATCCTATTTGATTTTGACGGTGTTATTTTGGAATCAGCTGGCATCAAAACTTGGGCTTTCGGAGAGCTCTTCAAAAAATATCCGCGGCACAAAGAACAGATTGTGGCGCATCACAAAAAAAATATGGGTGTTTCCAGGTTTAGGAAATTCGATTACATTTATCGTCACATACTCAAACAGCCTGTGTCTTCAGCACAGAAACAAAAATTAGGAGCTCTTTTCTCGCGACTGGTATTGAACAAAGTGCTGAACTGCCCGATGGTTCCCGGGGTTCTGGCTTTCATAAAAAAATTCAGCCGAAAAAAGGATTTTTTTATAGTATCCGGCACCCCTCATAAAGAATTGTGTTATATTGTCAAAAAACGTGGATTAAAAAAATACTTTAAAGGCATTTACGGCTCTCCGCCTTTAAAAGAAACAATCATTTCAACATTACTGCAAAAGCACAAATGGAAGCGTCAGAGTGTTCTTTTTATCGGAGACGGGGTTTCTGACTGGAAGGCTGCAAGAAAAAATAAAGTTCCTTTTATCGGACGGGTCATGTCCGGTAAAAGCCCGGTTTTCCCCCAACGAACCAAAACCATAAAAAATTTTAAAAGATTTAATCCTTTTTAAAAGGAAAACAACATGTCAATCACCGTGTCTGTGATTGTTCCGGTTTTCAATGGCGACAAATATATCAAAGAATGCCTGGACAGTGTTCTGACGCAAAGGCGCGCGCCCGATGATGTCATTGTGATAGATGATGGGTCCACTGACTCAACCCCTGCTGTGCTCGGGTTTTACAAAGAAAAAATTCGTGTGATACAAACAGCCAATCAAGGGGTGGCCTTGTCACGCAATCAAGGCATAAAAGCGGCCAAAGGACAATACTTGGCTTTCCTGGACGCCGATGACAGGTGGCATCCTGACAAACTCTATGTTTATGAAAAAGAAGCTGAGCAGCATCCTGAATCTGCGCTCTTTTTTTCAGATGCGTGGACGATTTCTTCACAAGGAGAACGGCAGGGACTGATTCATAGACCTCTCCCTTCTGGGAAAGCATTATACAAAGCGCTTATAACAAAAAATTTTGTGATCACATCCACATCCATGATTCGTGCGGATGTGGTTCAAGCCATCGGATATTTTAGAGAGGATTTTAAATGCAAGGCAGGCGTGGAGGATTGGGAGTTTTTTCTGCGAGTGGTCAAGCGGTTCCCGGCCACGTATATCCCTAAGCCTTTAACGGATTATCGGATTCATCCTGCCAGCGCCATGCAAACAAAGCGATTTGACTTAAAAGAAGATGGCTTAAAAGCTTTGTCTTTTCATATGAATGATCCCGGTATTTTGCCAGAAGAAAAAAGCAAAGCCAGTGCGTTTATTCATTACTGGAGCGGGGTGCGGCATTTGGTGGCGTTGGACATAAAGCCGGCGCGCAATGATTTTATGCAAAGCCTCAAAAACACGGATTACTTTCTAAAAAGTTTTATGTTTATCATCCTCACATTGTGTGGCCCTGGGCCAACGGGGTTTTTCCTCAGACTTCACCGTTGGCGTAAACAAATTTGGTTTAGATTAAAAAGTAGTTTTACAAAACAACAGGAGAAAAACATTGAAGATACCTCTTCTTGACTTAGCTGCTCAGCATAATCCGATTGAAAAAGAAATAAGAACAGCAATCGACCGGGTTTTGAAAAGCCAATATTTTATTTTAGGCCCAGAGGTCAAGGGGCTGGAAAATAGGATAGCTGACTATTGCGGCGCCCAGTATGCCGTGGGGGCTTCATCCGGCACAGATGCGCTGATCATGGCATTAATGGCATTGGAGATAGGGCCAGGTGATGAAGTGATTACCACGCCGTACACTTTCTTTGCCACGGCCAGTGCGATTGCGCGCGTGGGCGCCAGACCGGTTTTTGTGGACATTGATCCCAAGACTTACAACATAAACCCGGCATTAATATCACAAGCCAAAACCGCTCAAACCAAAGCCATTATACCGGTTCATCTTTATGGTCAATGCGCTGACATAGAACCGATCCTGAGATGGGCCAAAAGCGAGAAAATATTTGTGATTGAAGACGCTGCCCAGGCCATAGGCGCTGAATATAAGGACGGACAAAAGGCTGGGTCTATGGGAGACCTGGGATGTTTCTCTTTTTTCCCTAGCAAGAATCTTGGGGCCATGGGCGATGGCGGCATGGTGTGTGCCAATGACAAAGGCCTTTATGAAAAACTATTGGCCATGCGTGTACATGGATCAAAGACGAAATACTTCCACCAATGGCTGGGTGGAAATTTTCGGTTGGATGCCTTGCAAGCGGCTATTGTGAATGTCAAACTGGATTCATTGAATTCATGGACAAAAGCCAGGCAGAACAATGCCGCTCAGTATGAGGCTTTATTGAAACAAACAAATCTTATTGCAGAGGGAAAAGTTCAACTGCCTCTTCCTGTCTTTCCAGACCGGGTGTTCGGCCATATTTACAATCAATTTGTTCTGCGCGTTGAAAACAGAGACGCGCTCAGGGGCTTTTTGACAAAGGCAGAGATCGGCACGGAAATTTATTATCCATTGCCGCTTCATCTTCAGGAATGCTTCAAATTTTTAGGGTATAATCAAGGAGATTTCCCTGAATCTGAAAAAGCCGCGCAAGAAACATTGGCTCTCCCTATTTATCCTGGATTATCGATTCAAATGCAGGAGTATGTCGTGAGCAAAATCAGCAAATTCTACCAATGATGAAAATCACACACATCATTACCGGCCTCTCCACTGGCGGGGCTGAAACCATGTTGTATAAGCTCTTAAAGCACATGGACAGGTCCAAGTTTTTGTGCGAGGTTATTTCACTCACTGATTTAGGTCCTGTGGCGCAGGATATCAAATCTTTGGGTGTCTCTGTTCAGGCACTAGGCATGAGCCGGGGGATTCCTGATCCCCGGTATTTATGGAAGCTCATTCGAATTATTCGCAGGCATCAGCCTTGCATTGTTCAAACCTGGATGTACCATTCTGATTTGATTGGTGGCTTATCTGCAAGATTGGCCGGGAAGATTCCTGTGATCTGGAATCTCCGCCAAAGCAACCTCAGCGCACAAGTCAACAAGAAGCTCAGCTTGCTCACGGCGAAAATATGCGCCTGGTTTTCCGGTATTCTCCCGGACAAAATTCTATGTAATTCAGAAGCAGCTCGACAGGCACATATCAAATTTGGTTACCAATTAGGGCCGATCATGGTCATCCCCAATGGATTTGATCCTTCAACATTCAAACCAGATGCCTCCGCAAGAAGCTCAGTGCGCCAAGAGCTGGGGATCTCACAGACGGCTCTTGTGATCGGGCTGGTGGGAAGATTTGATCCGCAAAAAGACCATAGAACTTTTCTTCAGGCCATGGGGCTGTTAAAGAAATAATTTCCTCAAATCAGATGTGTTCTTTGTGGAGATGGCATTGACAACGAGAACACTGAGCTGGCTCAGTGGATCAGACAGGCAGCGGCGGATGATATTGTCAGCTTATTAGGCTGCAGGCAGGACATGGCGCGTCTGACAGCCTCTTTTGATATAGCGGTATCTTCTTCTTGCGGAGAAAGCTTTTCCAATGCCATTGGAGAGGCCATGGCTTGCGAAGTCCCCTGCGTGGTGACTGATGTCGGAGAGTCAGCCAAGATTGTCGGGGACACCGGTCTGGTGGTGGCGGCTCAAAATCCTGAAGCCCTGGCATTGTCCTGCGAAAAAATCATAACCTTGCCTGAAAGCGAAAAACAAAAAATGGGACAATCCTCTAGGCAGCGAATAAACGATCATTACAGTATTCAATCCATTGCTCGGCAATATCAGAGTCTTTATGAATCAATGCTTTAACCATAATGGGTGCCATTTTCATCACTATTCAGATCCTCACATGTAGATCATGTAGAATTATGACACAAAGGAATTCCTTTTCTATATGATCTACATTCACTACATGTGAATCCTTAGATGTTTGAATGGGCACAAATTTTCTCATATTGAGTAGAGGAATTTTTCGCATGGACAATCCCTTTTCAGACCCAAAAACAGAAAAAGCTGTTTTTATTGCTTCCGGCCCTTACGGGTTAGTGGGAAGAGGGCTTTTTGGCCTTTATCCCGAACTCATTCCATTGGACATCATTGCGACCCCAGAGGACATAGAGCAGATTCAGGAAAAGCCTTTTCAAATACCGCGTGTGGATATTACAAAGCCTCAGGAAACATCATATGCTTTGGAATTCTTTGCCAAATCTTTTCCCCGGAGGCCTATTGTTCTTTTTCACTTGGCAGCGCTGACTGATACAAAAAGCACGCAAAAAGAACTGTTTGACAACGTGAACGTCAAGGGAACTGAAAACATATTAAAAGCTTGTCAGGCTGTGGGGGCCTACATGATTCACATATCAACGGATTATGTGTTTTACGCTGACAGCAAAGAGAGCATGTCTTATCAAGAGGATGATCGGCCGGTCAAATGTCCGGAAGGGGCTTATGCGGCTTCTAAATTTCATGCGGAAAATCTTGTGTTGAACAGCGTTTATCCCAGGACATCCGTGGCCAGAATTGCTTTTCCGTACGGATCAACATGTCAAAGACTTGGCTTGGCCAAAAAAATAATTCAATCTTTTCGGGCCGCACGGGAACAAAAGAAAAGCGTGAAATTATTCTCAGACCAAAAAATCTGCCCCAGCTATATTCCGGACATCCACACTGGACTGGCCGCCATGGCCGAAAAGCTGTTACAAAAAAACGGCATGACGCAGAAGGTCTTCCATTTAACCGGCGATGTGACGACTCCTTATGAATTCGGCGCTGCCATTCAAGACATGTTTGATTTTTCAGACGTGTCGATTGAACCTGGGACAGCGGCAGGGATGCCTTGCCCACTCAATTTGTCCTTGTCTCATGAAAAGACATCCCATTTATTGGGCATTCACCCAACGCCGCATCAAACAGCTTTGACCCAAATGAAAAATCTTTAGCCTGTGTTTTCCCAATCGAAAGGCATTGACATGGCAATTTATAACCGCAAAAATATTTTACTGTTTATCCTTGTTTGCTTGTTGGTGATTTGGGTGTGTCAGGTTTTGTTTTATTTATTGACACCACATGAAACATTATATTGTATGCGATTGCCTTCAGGGGCGCTTTTTTTAGTTGAGGATCCAGAGCATCCGCAACTACGAAAATGGAAAGAAGATCAAAAATTAGAAGATAAAATACGTTCTCAACAAACAGATTTAGAGAAACTGTCTATTTTGGCTCAATGGACATCTACTCTTTTTAAACCTTCACTGCCATTTCCGCATTATCCGCCTTGGAATGCAAATATTATTCTAAAGATGATTCAAGAAAAAAAAACAGGTGGTTTTTGTGCCCAATATGCTTTAATTTTTGGCCAAAGCTGTCAAAGTCTTGGTTATCCGATTCGATATATTGATTTGGCAGACAAGACAGGCCAGTCAACACATTTTACTGTTGAGGTTTATGTGCCAAACAAGAGAAAATGGGTCGCTTTTGAGCCTCAGGAGGGATTTTACTGGACAGGGGCCGGTGGAGAGCCTTTAAGTGCATTAGAATTGAGAGAGTATTTGTTCTCTCATCAGAGTGAGAAGGTAAGAGGCTATCCACCTATCCAGCCAAAGACAAAAGACCGTATAAACTTATATTTCCATTATTGTTATTATTTAAGAAATAATTTTTTATCAATTCCTGTTTTTGTGCGCAAAATAAAATACCCTGGCACAACCAAATGGTTGTTTGAATTTTATCGAATGTTTTATGACGATGGCTCATTGGAAAAACTTAAGGAGCATAATCCTGAAGCATTTGTGTCATCCCGTAAAGAAGATTTTGATTTCAACTTCAGTATGCAGGAGTTTATAAGGAAGGATTGCCGCTCTTTAGCAGATTTTGATAATTTAATATTGACACTTCCAATTTTAAAGGTTGCTCAAATTAAAATACCAACGAATATGTTGGAGAAGCTTGTCAAAGAAAGGTGTTTAAACAATTCTTTTTTTAAGCCTTATGCAAGGGCTATTGAGTAAATGAAATGAGCTATTTCGAAATTCAGGTTCAACTGTTTCTGAGCTTTAAAGTAGGCGTGAGGGAAAATTCTTTGATTTGCAATGGCGTCAAATGGGCATGAATTATGCAACCAGAATGACTGTTTTCATGGCCATGTCAGCCGGTCCTTTTCGATCCGCAAGGGCAGATGTTTCTTTTGTTTTATTAGCTGGCTGCTTATGTTTTTTATATGAGTGAGTGCTTTTTGCAGGGGTTTGCCAGTCATTAGTTGGACCTGAAAATTTGACTTGTAGTTATTGACCACCACAGGAAAAATGTCAGCGGTCATTGAGCGGTCAGATGAAAACCCCAGCTTCAAAACAGCCCCGCTGGGCCGATGGCTGCCAGTGCCGAAAACAAAGTTGCCCAAACTATAGGCAATCAGCTTTTTTTTATATATCTCAAAACTTTGAACAGCGTGCGGATGATGCCCGATCACAGCATCAGCTCCTGCGTCAACAGCTGTATGCGCCAAAAAAATTTGCCGGTCATGAGGCACGGGCGTGTACTCTTTTCCCCAATGAAAAGACACAATCACCCAATCATATTTTTGACGCGCTTTTTTAATGTCTTTGCGAAAAAAATCACTATTGGCCGGCGCTGTGCCTGCTTTCCCCTTTGTGGCATAAAAATCCTCAGGCAACGTAAAAGAATAGGCCAGGAAAGCCAAGGTTTGTCCTTTGACAGACACCACAGCGGGCTCTCTTGCTTTCATCAGGTTCTCGCCGGCGCCGCAATACAGAATATTGGCTTGCTCTAAATAAGAAAAAGTGTCGGACAAAGCCTCACGCCCATAGTCCAAAACATGATTGTTGGCCAAACACACCACATCAAATCCCGCGGATGTCAAAGCAGACAGATGATCAGGATTCATGCGGAAAGTATATTGCTTGTCCACAGGCGTGCCGCGTTTACTGACAGGGTTCTCCAAGTTGCCAAAAAGAATATCTGACTTGTCCAAAAAAAACTGGATTTTCTTAAAGGGAAAATCAGAGCCATTTTTGTCCAACACCGGCTCATACCGATGCCCCAACATCACATCCCCCACAAACGTGACACACACCTTTTCGGCATAAAGTGTGCTGAACGTTAAAACGCCCAGAACCAATAAAAGAGTGATTTTTATATGTTTCAATTTCTAGTTTCCAATTTCAAATTTCATGAAAACAATATTTTATTCAACCATCTCAATCTGAGTCCAGTCAAAGGCATCTTCCCCTTCATGGTCCACCGGGCAAAGCTCGGTCGGGGCATCCTTGCTTCTGAAATATTCAAGTGTTGTATGAGGGCAGTACGGCATGGCCAAAAAACCAGTGTCAGCGTCTACATTTTCAAAAACAATTCCCGGCGGCAGAGCGAAATCCCGGGGCGGCAGATGCTTGCCGGCTTCTTTCATAAAATCAGTCCAAAGAGGCACGCTTGTCCGCGAGCTTGTCAGTCCCTTTTTGGCCAGCGGCACAAAATCATCATGCCCCATCCACACCCCGGCCACCAAGTCTGGAATATAACCCATAAACCACACATCTCTTTTGTCCTGAGTGGTGCCTGTTTTCCCAGCCACAGGCCTTTTCAATCGTGACGCATACCGCCCTGTGCCTTCCTGGATCACGGCCTGCATCAGGCGCGTCATCAGATAGCTGGATTGCGGTGAAATCGCTACCCGTCCCTGTTCCACATGTTCTTCCAAAACACGGCCATTATGCCCCACAATTTTTTTAACGGAAAAAACCGGCATATACACTCCGCCGTTTGCAAAAGTGGCAAAAGCATTGGTCATTTCTTCCACTGTCACCACAGAAGCGCCCAGCCCCAATGAAAGAACAGGATCCAAACGTCCTTTTATGCCGGCCTTTCTGGCAAATTCAATCACAGTTTTTGGCCCGGCTCTGTCTGTTAAGCGCACAGACACCAAATTCCGGGACCAAGCCAGACCCCTTCGCAAAGTGATAGGACCATAGTATTTATGATCCCAGCTTTGCGGCGCCCACACAGGATCAGGCGCATCAGGTTCAGCGTCAGGCAAATAATACCCTGTCACCATTTCCTTCAGCAAAGCATAGCTTGTGGCTTCAGCAATCAATTTGGGGTGATGCGTTACATCTGTATAAGCAATCGGGTAATCATCTACAATACTGGCCGGGGTAAACCCTGACTCAAGGGCTGCCAGCCACACAAAAGTTTTAAAAGTAGAGCCAGGCTGGCGTTTGGCTTGCCTGGCCCGATTGAATTGGCTTTCCTCAAAATTCCGGCCGCCCACCATTGCCCGAATTCCGCCTGTTTTGGGATCAATTGCCACCAGTGCTGCCTGGGCTTTTATAGGCTCAATCCATTCTATTTCCTCTTCCTCTTCACTGATATCATCCTGGCTGGCTGTCGTTTCTTCTATCTCCTCATTCGATAATTCTTCTTCAAGCTTTTTTTGATGTTGCTTCCATTTTTCATAATACTCTTTCCAATGTTCCAATGACACGGTTGTTTCCTCAATTTTTGTTTCAAGCTCTTCTCTCTCTTCTTCAGTCAGTTCTCTTCTCTTGGGCGTTTGATCCTCTTCAGGATTTGGAGATACGGCAAGCCCGTCTTCTCCATCACCATTCTCATCTTCTTCCTGGGGATGGGACAGCTCATCCCCGACACTATGCCAGGCCAACTTTTCTTCAAACTCTTTCAATTTTTCCTCATCTCTTTCAATCAAAAGCCAAAGACGCTGTTCCCCAAACGTCTCATCAAACTTGGCCATATGTTTTTCAACAATGGCTTCTGCTGCCTTTTGCAAACGCAGATCAAGCGTTGTATAAATCGAAAGCCCTTCTCGATAAATGGCTTCAGTCCCGTACCGGGGCGCCAATTCAATGCGCACGGCTTCAGTAAAGTAAGAGCCTGTTTTGGCTTTTTCTTTTTTCCGCAATGTCAATGTTTGTCCGACAGTTTTCAATTCTTCCTGCTCAGTGATAAACCCGCGTTCCTTCATTAATCTCAACACCAGGTTCCGTCTTTTAATGGCTCTGTCCGGATGATTGATTGGTGAATAACTGGCCGGGGCCTTTGGCAGCGCCGCAATCAGGGCGCATTCCGCGAGATTCAGTTCTTTGGCCGGTTTATTAAAATACAATTTGGCGGCGGACCCCACGCCGTACGCGCCATGTCCGAAATAAATCTGGTTTAAATAAAGCTGAAGGATTTCATCTTTGCTGAAATGATGCTCAATTTGAAATGTCAGAATTAGCTCTTTAAACTTACGATTCCAGGTTCTTTCCTGGGTCAGGAAAATGTTTTTGGCGAGCTGCTGCGTGATAGTAGATGCGCCTTGGACTGTGCGTTTTTGACGGATGTTGGAAATCAAAGCGCGCACAATCGCTTTGATGTCAATTCCGGGATGTGAGTAAAAACGATCGTCTTCTATAGCCAAAAAAGCGCGCTGTAAATCCACAGGCGCTTCTGTCAAAGGGATAATGCTGCGTCTCTCCACAAAAAGTTCAGCAATGACTTCATGATGGATATCATAAACGCGTGTGATTAAGGAAGGCGTGTAATGGTCCAATTGATGAATAGGCGGGAGTTGCTTCACATACTCCCGCGCGGCATATCCCACAAAAACAGACAAAAGAGTAAAAAAAGTCAAAACCAAAAAGACCAAAAAACGGTGATGTGACAAATTTGGAATCATATCAAAACATACTAATTTTTTGCAAGCAAATCATCAAGAGATTTTTTTTGCAGGACGGAAAAACAGTGGGTCTCTGACTTTGTGGTTTTCAATGAAAATGCTGTAGAAGGCGAGGGCTGCTTGTCCTGGTCAGCTTTTGGGACAGGTGGCATGCCCGCATCCCTTCTTCCTCTTCAAAAGAAGAGAAAGAAGGGTTATCACCCGCAAACTTTAGAAAGCCGCTCTTGCGGAAGAAACGGCTTTCATAAATCTCAAAACGACCTTCACTCATATAAATTATAGGCAGCCCCGAAAAAATCTTTAATTAAATAAAGTTAAATATACTAATATAAAAAAATAAATTAATATATCATCAAAGACGGGAAAGGAGCGATGGCGCATGAGTTTTCTGAATACACATGAGGTCAAAATAGTTTTTGTTCTTTGTGCTCTTTCAGCAGCCAGGATTTTTTTGTTCAGCGCTGCTTTTCCTTTTTTTAATAATGTGGATGAAGTGGCTCACTTTGACACAGTCCACAAATATTCCAGAGGATATGTCCCCCGCAATAAGATAGATCTATATGATGCAGAAACAGGCGTGTTTTCTGCTCTTTATGGCTCTCCTGAATACCTTCAGGACAATCGCCCTGAAGCCCCTTTTGTTCCTCTTTGGACACAGCCGGACAATGTCATCCGTGAGAAGGTGGCGTCTAAGTTGAGTTATAGGCCTATCAATCATGAAGCCCATCAGCCGCCCATGTACTATTTTGTTGCCGGCGCGTGGTATAAGTTTCTTGGATTCTTTCGCATCAAGGACCTGAACAAACTCTATGCCGTTCGTTTTCTCAATTCAATAACCTTTGCCTTCACGCTTCTTCTGGCTTATTTTTTTGTGAGAGAATTTTTCCCTCAAAATTTGTTCCTGAGAGTGGGGGTGCCTTCTCTGATGGCCTTTTTCCCGCAGGATGCTTTGTTTGCCGTTACAAATGACGCTTTCAGCCATTTGACATACACGAGCGCTTTCTATCTGCTGTTTAAGCTGAACAAGAATCCCTGCCGTCATTATTTTTTCTACATTGTGTCAGCTTTGTCTGTGGCAGCGGCATTTTTGACAAAATTCACCAACTTTACCATTTTTTTCGTCTTGGGCTGTGTCGTTGTGTCTGTCCTTTACAGGGACATGAAAGAAAGAGGGCCTGAGCCGCATTCACAAATTCATGCCAAGCTGATCCTTCTTTGTTTTCTGGCATGCGGTTGTGTGGCTTTCTGGCTTATCAGGAGTCGAATTTATTTTGGCGATTTAACAGGGCATTATGTCATTTCGCAAACATGGACGCCTTTGGCATTGAAAGATATGCTGGGGCATCCCTTGTTTTCTTTAAAGGGGAGTCTTTATTTTTTTGATGAACTCATCAAAAATATATGGCGAGGAGAAATGTTTTGGCATGGGAAAAGACTTTTGTGTTATGGAAACGACTTGTTCTTTTCGGCGTCAACGGTGATTTTTTTTGCGTGTGCATGGACATCTTGGGGAAGCAAAAGATTTTTTCAAAACAAAACACTCATCTATTTTTCGGGATTTATGGCTTGCCTTTTGCTCACGGCTTTGCTGGCTTGGACATCCATTGCCTATGATTTTGGTGATTGCCCCTATCCCTCTAAAGAAATCCCATACGTGACATCCGGACGGTATTACACAGCGATTCTTTTGCCTTTTTTGCTGATATACTTGCAAGGGATGCAAAACCTTTTTGGAAAGTGGAAAAATTCCTTCTATCCTCTCCTCTTCCTTTTTGTTGTGATCTTATGGGTGACCCTGACAGAGGTTTTTATTTCAATCAGTGTTTTCAAAAGCCCTTTTAATTGGTTTCATTTCTAAAATCGGGTGACAAACATCCCCTTCCCAACAACTGTATACTTTGTTACAATTGTCCTGTTATAAATATTGATTATTCCGCGGCAACTCAATGGGTTGCAGGTCGCACGGATAAGTGCGACCTGTTTAGCAACGCTGCCGAGACGGTGAGGCGGCAGGAGGAGTTCACTCCCACATTGAGCGTTTCATAAACTAAATTTATTCCCCGGTAGCTCAATGGTGGAGCATTCGGCTGTATGAAGTGCCTTTGGCATAAATGCCCAAGGAATCTTGTTGGCCATAGAAGATGTTTTTGCAGTGGAAATTGCAAAAATAATTATTATGTGGCCAGACGCAGAAAGATTCTGAAGGCAAAAGCAGTGGCTTACAAAGGCGGCAAATGCTGTCTTTGTGGTTACAATAATTGTCTGGAAGCTTTGACTTTTCATCATATTGTTGGGAAAGACTTTGGTATTTCTTACAAGGGGTATACGAGGTCATGGGAAAAAGTCAAAAAAGAACTAGACAATTGTTGGCTTCTTTGTAGTAATTGCCACGCTGAGATTCATGCCAAAGAGGATAATGCAGCTCTGTCTGGAAACAGGCAGATGATAAATCAGGTGAATTCAGGGAACCCTGACTGCTTAACTTTGGTTAAGTGAAAGGCAATCCTGAGCCAAGCCTAAGAAAAGCTTATGGGGGTTTTTTCTTCCATAGGTTGATTGATAGGAAGGTGCAGAGACTAGAGCAAAAGCTCGTACCCTGTTAGAGGAGTGTCTCACATAAGACTTCGAAGCGAAATTTTGGCAAAGACGTGGGCCAAAAATCGAAATGGCAAAAGCTTATGTTGGACGCACTCCTTAAAATGAGGGGAAGCGCCTGACTCCGTAAAGAACTAGCTAATTGTTCTATGGAGATGAGATAGTCCAGCCCTTAAGGAAACTTAGGGAAAAACTGTAACCGAAGGGTTGCTGGTTCGACCCCAGCCCGGGGAGCATATTAACTTAAAAAGCCATTTGACCGAATAAGTCAAATGGCTTTTTCTTTCTTCCGAAATCAAGAATTTTCCTGGTGCGGGTTTGGCCTGTTCAATCAAAAATCAAAAATAACCTTCATTCCCCAATATCCAATATGGCTTTCATGATATCTGTGCGTGTGATAATGCCTTTGATCTCGCCTGTCTTGTCATCCACAATCGGCATGCAGCCGATGTGCTTATCGCAAAACAACTCAACCACTTCAATGAGAGGGGTATGAGGCGCGGCTGTGATGGGGCTCTTGATCATAATGTCCGTGATGAGTGTTTTTTTCCAGGCATCATCCCATCCTTCATTCACATTGATCAGATGATGTTGATATTTTGGTTTGCGGGATTTGGCATCTCCTTCTTTGTCCGGAATTTGACTGGGCAGATGTTTTAACACATCTCGGTCTGAGACCACCCCGCATAGCTTTCCTTGGGAATTTGTCACCAACAAATGACGGAGATTATGGTCTTGCATCAATTGAGCCGCATCCAGTAATGTGGCAGAGTCCGGCATTGTCTGTATTTTGTTTTGAATTTTACCGGCTGTGCCTTCAAAAAAAGCATTCTGATCAGCGCCCGCGGTGACAGAGTCAACGTGTGGGGAATTGTCAGAACTCTCCTTGTCTGCATAAACATCACGCATGGCCTGCAAACGGTTAAAAAGATGAAGGATGTCTGTTGTGGTGATAATGCCTGTCAAAACAGAGGGTGTGCTGTCTCTTTTCACCACCAGCAGACAGTCAAATTTCTTCTCAATCATAGTGTGGACTACCTCAAAAACAGATGTGTCCGGGCAGACCGAGATGGGATGCGGTGTCATCAAAAAGCCCAACGGCTGGTTCTGAATAAACGCATCCTGAGGAGACAGCTTTTCGTGCGCTGAACTGGCCAATGCCAGGTCCCGCTGAGACACGATTCCCACCAAAACAGGGAATCCCTTGTTGTTTTGCGCCTGCTGAGCGGAAGCCGTTTCCACAATAGGGATATGTCTGACATGGAGGGCTTCCAAAAACGCCAAACCTTGTGAAATTTTATGATCAGGCGTCAAATATTTCACCTTTGTGTTCATCACTGTTTCAGCTGTTTTAAAGTAATGAAAAAAGATGTCTTTTCCCTTGTCAAACTGTCCAAAGAGCCCTTTTAATTTTGACAGATTGTCTTCTGAAAGCGGCATATGATATCCTTGTTTTAATGAACGTAATGTCTAAAATGAATCCTAAATTCTAAACCCTAAACTCTAAACGAAAAATCAATCATCAAAATTCAAAGGGACAAGAAATAGCAGATTCAATCTGATTTTTCAGGCCTAAGGAAGCTCCTCTATTTTTCGTTGAATGAACCCGGCGACATTTTCAGCGGTCAATTGATACCCGCGGTCGTTCAAATGCACAGTGTCATTGAACCCTTTTTCATCAAGCAGCCTGTCCACAAAAGCTTTGTTTAAATCCAGGTAACAGATGCCCTGGTCATGGGTCAATTGTGTCAGCGACGGGGACAGGAAATTTTGATAAAGGTTTCGCACTTGCACGTCTGACCAACTCATGGGGGTGGACTTATTTTTTCCCCAGCAGGACCGTATGGGCTGGAGCATGACAACAAGCTGAAATCCCTCTGTTTGGCTGACACTCTGAAAAGCGCTCACAACGCTTAAAAATTTTTCAAGCTCTTGAACAGCTTTTTCCTGGCGATAGGATTTTGGACCTTTGGCTGGGACAAAATCCAAATTCCCCATCACATTGGCACTTATTTGATACAGGCGGCAAGCGCGTGCCATGAGGGCATGAATATTGGCGAACAGGGATTTGATCAACACCAGCAAGATTTGACCCGTGTCCAGTGGGCTGATATATCGGATTTTCTTCAAGTCTTGTATATGTTTGTAAGGCGTACGTGAAAGGCTGGACAACAACGCATATGACAGGTCATTGAATCCGGTGAACATAATGACCATGTCGGGTTTTAGCTTTCTGAGAAACTTTAAATAGAGCAGCAGCTCACTTGATGCATCAAAACTTTCCACGGCAGCATTCAAAACTTCTGTTTTTTGAATGGGAGATGACCCCCCAGACACTCTTTTGGCAAACGGCTTTTTGGCTGATAGATTTTGTACGGGATATTTTTTTTTGAGCAAGACATCCAATTGTGCCGGGAAACTCTTTTGAGGGTCTGAAGCGCCTAGCCCAAAAGCGGCTGAGCCGCCGGTGACAAGAATCCGAAAGAGATCCGGATTTTTTTGTGCTTCTGCTTTTTCAACCAATAGATCAAGATGATTTCCGCTTGACGCTTCAGTGGGCAAAGGCATGCCAAAGGGATGGTAATCAGGAGGCACAGCCAGCCTGGCAATGATCTCTATTGCCAGCAGTGTGCCCAAAGCAATCAAAATAATTTTAGTTGATTTGCTAAAAGGTTTTTTTATCATGGTTTTCTGGTGTTGACTTCTTACAAAGAAACAATTCCTTCAATTTTCATGGCTTGCTGATAAATGGACAGAACCTCGCCGCTGGAATTCATTTCTGCTTCGACTGTAACGGCAATATATTTTCCGTGTTTGGAATCTCTTTTGCTGATCGCCCCCTTATAGAAAATAGGCAGCAAGTTGGCCAGCTTGGCTTTGGGAACAATAAATTTAAAAGTATAATAACAAGGCCAGCGATAGAATTCATCAAGCTTGGCGCGCAGATCCTTAAATGAGTTTTCTGTCATGACTTAAATTTATCACTTTCTCAATAAATGTCAATATGAAATTAAACAGCGATGACGAAATAAAAAATGGGAGAACAAGCTGACATGGGACACGCTGATGTGACCATCGCACTGCCGACTGATTATACTGATGACTTGCTGGTGGGCAAGATTAGAAAACAGCTCAGCCTTCATGAGTTTTCTTATCAGATAGACAGAAAAAGTCTGGACGCCAGAAACAAAAAAAATATCCATTGGCAGATTCGCGCATCAGTTCTGTCTCCTGAGATCAAGGGGACTCTGCCCGTGTGCCCTCAGCCCTTGAGCGTGCCCCATCAAAAAAGAAAAGAAAAAGTCCTTGTGGTTGGAAGCGGTCCGGCTGGCTTTTTCTCGGCATTGGTCCTTCAGAAAGCCGGGTTTAAGGCCACGCTCATTGAGAGAGGGTCTAATGTTGGCCAAAGGGCAGGTGAAATTAAAAAATTTGAATCCACCAGTCAACTCAATCCCGCAAACAACTATGCGTTTGGCGAGGGTGGCGCAGGCGCGTTTTCAGACGGCAAACTCACTTCCAGGACCAAAAACATTTCCAAAGAAAAACAATTTGTTATGTCCACCTATATCCGGGCCGGGGCTCCAAAGGAGATTGCTTATTTGCTGCACCCTCATTTGGGCAGCGACAACCTCAAAAAGATCCTCAACAATCTCAGGGATGAATTTTTGTCTCTTGGAGGCCGAATGCTTTTTGACATATGTTTACAGGATCTCAAAATAAAAAATAAAAGGGTTGTTGAAGCTGTGACAAACAAAGGCGGCCTGGAAGCGGACTTCTACATTATAGCGCCTGGGCATTCTGCCTATGACACATACCGCATGCTGATGCGAAGAGGGGTTAAGTTTCGCACTAAGAATTTTGCCATTGGTTTTAGGGTGGAGCATACACAGAAAATCATCAATCAAGCGCAATGGGGCTGCGGCGCATTGCCTGGAGTCAAAGCTGCTGAATACAGGCTCGCGTCGCCGGCAGACGGTCATTGGCCGGTTTATACTTTTTGTATGTGCCCTGGAGGGGTGATTGTGCCTTCTGCTTCTCAGCAAAAGACAAACATAGTCAATGGCATGAGCCTTTACGCGAGAGACGGAAAATTCGCCAATGCCGCATGTGTGGCTGGGATTGATCTCAACAAACTCAACAAAAAAGAAATATCTCCCATGGCAGCGCTTGACTGGTTGGAAACACTTGAGAGAAAGTTCTATGAGTATGCCAATGGGTATCAGGCACCGTTCTGCAGCGTGCAGGATTTTATTCGCAGAAAGACGCCTGAAAAAGGGACTGAAACAAGCTATGTGTTTGGATTGGCGCCAGCGCCATTATGGACGCTGCTGCCGGATTCTATCAGCCGATCCATTGCGCAGGGACTTAAAGACTTTAACAAAAAGCTAAAAGGATTTGACACCGGCCATCTCATTGGGCTTGAAAGCAAAACCTCATCGCCTGTTCAGGCGCTGTCGGAGGATAACAGGCAATGTGCAGGTTTTGAAAATCTCTATTTAATCGGAGAAGGCAGCGGTTATTCCGGCGGCATCATCTCCAGCGCAGTCCATGGGATCAAAACAGCCATGCGCCTCATTGGCGGTTTCTAATTGCATATACCAGCATGACGGGGCAAATTATGCTACAATATAAACCATCAAATAAAAATTTAAGGAAAGGTGGCCGAGCTGGCTTAAGGCAGCGGATTGCTAATCCGCCGTATAGGTGTAAGCTTATACCGAGGGTTCGAATCCCTCCCTTTCCGAGTTATGTGACTGTCGTAGGGGCGGGGCTTGCCCCCGCCCTTGCAGACAAACCGTTTAACCAAACGGTCAATTTCGTTTTTAATTTTATCTGATAGGGCGCGGGCATCACTTCCTACAAACAGTGAACACATTTAGCAACATAGAGCCCCGCCCCTACGACAACTCAATCATGGCCCTTTACGTCGTTTCAACGCCCATTGGCAATCTGGAAGATATTACGGCAAGGGCTTTAAGAGTTTTGCAAAAAGTCGGTTTTATTGCGTGTGAAGACACGCGGCATACACATCAGTTGTTGAATCGGTTTAATATTCATAAGCCGCTGATTCGCTATGATGAACATGTGCACCATCGTGAATCTCCGCGTTTACTCAAAAGGCTTTGCCAAGGAGAAGACGCAGCTCTTGTGACTGATGCAGGCACGCCAGGCGTATCAGATCCGGGCGCCAGACTTCTTCAAGAGGCAGTGTCCGCCGGGGTTCAGGTGATCCCCATTCCCGGCCCCTCATCTGTGCTGGCAGCGCTCATCGGATCCGGGCTGCCGACTGACGAATTCACTTTTTTGGGGTTTTTGTCGCGCAGGCCGGGCCGTATGGCCAGAGAATTAAAGGAAGCAGGAAATACCAGAACCCTCATATTTTTTGAGTCTGTTTTCCGCCTCAAAAAAACATTGGAAACCGCGCAGCAGGTGTTTGGAGATGTGCCTGCAGCGGTGGGCAGAGAGCTCACAAAAATCCATGAAGAATTTATCAGAGGCTCTTTGTCTCAAGTGTTGGATGTTTTGTCCAAACACCAGGTTTTAAAAGGCGAAGCAACAGTGGTGTTGGCGCCACAACTGAAAAGTGAGAAGGCCGAAGGCCAAAGTGCGAAGTAAATGCAAAAAAAGTGCCACTCTGATATGACGGGATTTGTCTTTGTTCTATAAGATTTTTACTTCGGCCTTCGCTCTTTGCACTTCGAACTTTAATAATAGGGTCCATTCATGATCAACATTGCCATTGTTGGTGCAACAGGATACACAGGCGGGGAGCTGATCAAGATTCTTCTGCGGCATCCTCACGTGCGGATAAAACATGTCACTTCTGAATCTTCTCCCGGAAAACGTGTGGATGATGTTCATTCCTGGCTAAAGGGCAGGTGTGATCTGCGTTTGGAAAAACTGAACATCAAAAATCTAGCCAGAGACACAGACGCGGCTTTTTTCGCTTTGCCGCATGGAGCCGGCGGACAAAACATTGCCAGTTATGTCAAACAGGGAAAAAAGGCCATTGACCTGTCTGCGGATTTTAGGCTTCGTGACATCAAAACCTATCAACAATGGTACAAAACCAAACATGCCTCACCATCCCTTGTGAAAAAGGCTGTTTATGGACTGCCGGAAATTTTCCGGGAAAAGATTGTGGGAAATGGACGGGACCGTCCCCTGATTGCGGCCAATCCCGGCTGCTATGCCACAGCTGTTATATTGGCTTTGTCCCCTTTATTAAAAAACAATTTGGTGGATCCTGATTCCTTGGTGGTTGATGCCAAGTCAGGCGTTTCGGGCGCAGGCAAAAAGCTGGATCTCATGTATCATTTTTCCGAGGCTGCGGAGAATTTTCAGGCTTATGCTGTTGGGGCGCATCGGCATATGCCGGAGATTGAGCAAACACTTTGCGAGGTGTCTGGAAAAACAGTCAGAATCACATTTGTCCCGCACTTGCTCCCCATGAACAGAGGCATTTTGGTTTCTGCCTATGCCAGATTGAACCAGAAAGCAACTGTCGGGCAAATCAAACATTGTTTTGAGCGGGATTACTCAGGGGAAACATTTATTCGCTTTTTGCCGGAAGGCCAATGGCCGCAAACCAAGAACACTGTTCATACGAATTACTGTGATATTAACTTAAAAGTGGATGAGCGCACGAATCGCGTGATTGTGTTGGCGGCTTTGGACAATTTGGTCAAAGGGGCTGCAGGTCAGGCTGTGCAAAACATGAACCTGCTTTTTGGCCTTGATGAAACAGAGGGGTTGCTATAATGAAAAGAAATTGGAAATTAGAAATTGAAATACATTGTCTGTAGGGGCGGGGTTCTCCGTCCATTGAAAAAAATAAACAGAAAAACGAGAAGCATCTAGGAGCGTGAACAGAAAAAATAATGCAGCCAAAAATGAAAAGATCGGCTTCTCGTGTTTTTGGCTTGCTTCTAGGAGGTTTTTATGGGATTGATGAATGTGTTAACGCGCATCTTTACAAATGGTGCCAAAAACGGAAAAGACAAAACATTGGCATGTATTCAGTGCCGCCGACATTTTATGTTTGAATCAGGAGAACAGGAGTTTTACAAAGAAAGGGGGCTCCAGGAGCCCAAGCGCTGCCCTCGTTGCCGCAAGCAAGCGCGCACCCGAAGAAGATAGTTTTGATATTTTTGATTTTAGATTTATGATTTTTGATTGAATGCAAATATAATCAATTTGTTCCCATGTGTCAGTGATAAATGGACATTTTGATTTTTCAATCGCAAATCAAAAATCCATATATATGTTTCCCAAACCATCTGACATACAAGCGTCTTTGTTGAACAGCGCCTTGCCCGCAGGATATTCATTGCTGGGTTTAAGAAGCGGTATTTCTTCAACGCCGGGGAAGAAAGACCTGGCATTGTTTTATTCTCATACGCTTGCACAATGTGCTGCGGTTTTTACGCGCAACAAGGTGAAAGCCGCGCCTGTTTTATTGAGCCAAAAAAAAATTCAGAAATCTTCCCAAACCAGATCCATCCTCATCAATTCAGGCTGCGCCAATGCCTGCACTGGAAAACAAGGCATGCAGGATGCGCTTTGGTCTGTGGATCAGCTGGCCGCCAAGCTCAGAATCCCGCCTGCACAGATTCTGGCGGCTTCTACCGGACTAATTGGCAGTTTTCTCCCGCGTGATGACGTCCGGAAAGGAATTGGCGGATTAGCGGGTTTGCTCAAAGAAGGCCGGAATTCAGCGCATAATGCTGCCTCAGCCATTATGACAACTGACACAAGAGAGAAAGCCGCGCATGCGGTGTTTTCTTGGGAGGGTCAAAAATATACGGTTTGGGGTTGTGCCAAAGGGTCCGGCATGATTCATCCGAATATGGGGACAATGCTTTCAGTCATCCTCACGGATATCGGGCTGCCGGCTGACAAGATACGCCCGGCTCTGCAGCAAGCGGTGAACCGTACTTTTAACAGAATCAGCGTGGATGGCGATACTTCCACCAATGACACTGTGTTTCTTCTGTCCAATGGGGCCAAGGCTTCTTTTTCAAAAGCGCCTTCAAAGCTTATGTCCCTGTTTCAGGAAGCGCTTTCTCAAGTGTGTTTCTCATTGTCCTATCAAATCGTTAGCGACGGCGAGGGGGCCACGAGAACAGCTTGTGTCACGGTTAAAAACGCTGCGCATGAAAAATCAGCCGCGCGCATGGCTGGCACAGTAGCAGGGTCAGCGCTTGTGAAAACAGCCCTGCATGGCGCTGATCCCAACTGGGGCAGAATCATGGCTGCTTTGGGACGGGCAGACAGCCCGTTTGATCCGGACAAAGTGGACATCCAATTTGGGGACACAGTGGTTTTCCGCAAAGGCCGAAAAACAGATTTTAATGTGTCAAAGGTCAATGATGTCCTTCAGCAAAAAAATGTGTTTATTGTGATTGATTTGCACCAAGGAAAAGCAGAGGCACATTACCTGACATGTGATTTTTCAAAAGATTATGTCACTATCAATGCCGACTACAGCACCTAGTGGTCCAACAACCTTGATTTGACGAATAAAAATCAAAAAAGAGCCGATAAATCGGCAGACTACAATCCATCAAATCAAAGTTGTTGGACCACTAGGACAAATAAAATTCCAAATGCCAAGGAACAAAGCGCCAAGTGCCCAAACACAGGAATTTTTGCTGTTTATATGGTGAACCCTGAAGTGATTTGAAGCGCTTTGTATTTGATTTCCCTGAAGGCTTGAGCCAATTCCGCAGGGCAATTGCCGGCAGAAAGAATGTCTTCACATTTTTGAGAGACTTCTTTTGCTGCGGACCTGTCTGATTGCACTTTGCCATGAAGAGAGGCAATCATGTCATTGAATTGATCCTTCAGTTCTTCCAAATCATCTGAAAGGAATCTGCCTTTTCGAAGCGATATGTGAAGTTTCAAGTTGCCTTGCGCCACTGTTTTGCAGGACTGCTCAAAACGATAAATCGGGCCGGCCAGCTTATGCGAAAAATGAAGTGTGAGCCAAGTGATCAGCACTGAAAAAACAATGATTTTAATCAACATCATCCAGATCTGTTGTTGCAGCATGGTGGGCAGAACCTTGCCTTTCAAAATAACCAAGATCTCTTCATTGCTGAAAATGCCGGGCTGGTTTGCAGGGAGGTTCATCACATTATTGAATTCCACATCAATGACCTTGTCCAGCTTGTCAAAGCCCAGATAGACATCGCTGATCAGAATCCCGCCCAGCACCAGCAATCCAAAAACCGCGAACAACATAAATTTCATCTGAAGCGGCTTTTTGATCAGCAATGTGCGGCGTCTGTTGATGTTTGATTTGTCCTTCTTTTCTGGTGTCTGCGGATTATCTGAGTGGGACATAAAAACCTCCGTGGTGTCAGGCCTATTAAAAATTCAATGGCCCATGATCTTTGGTTGAGATAAGTATATGACTTTTCTTTGATTCAATCAAAATAAAAATTAAAATAATCCTTTCAATAGACAAAACCATTATTAATTGCTAAAACGATACCTCCTAATGAAAACAAAAATCCACAAAACAAACGCCAGGGAAATGTCCCTTTCAATGATCAATGAAACTGTTGCTGTTTTGGATAAGGGCGGGGTGGTTGTTTTCCCGACAGACACCGTGTATGGCATTGGCGCGAGTGTGCTGCAGCCTGCGGCCATATCAAGAATTTACAGATTAAAAGGCCGTTCCTACAAGAAACCTTTGCCTCTTCTGGTGGCTGGATTTCAGCAGGTTCAGCCTTTGGTGGAGAGCATCCCGTCCAATGTCCGAAGAATGCTTAAAAAATTTTGGCCGGGCCCCCTCACTGTGGTGTTCAAAACATCAGTGCTCGGACAAATGTCCACTGGCGGCAAAAAAACAGTGGCTGTGCGCATTCCCGATCATGAGGTGGCTTTGGCTATTCTCAAAAAAATAAATAAACCATTGGCTGTGACCAGCGCCAATCCATCGGGGAGGGACCCTGCTGTGACTGGTTTTCAGGCTGTTCACATTTTTAAGAACCGCGTGCCTGTGATCATCAATGGAGGCGCCTGCCCCCAAGCGCAAGCTTCCACGGTTTTGGACATTACTGCTTTCCCTTGGACAATCAGACGGCAAGGCGTGATAAAAGAAAAAGATTTGATAAAATATATGATATAGAAAGACAAATTCGAAGCTCGAAATTCTAAGCTCTAAACAAAAAACTAAATTTAAGCACTTGATATTCAAAATAAAATTATAAAGTATAACAATCAAAAACATATCAAAAAAATGGCGCAAAAAGAAAAAAAGCCGAGAAAATTAGATTTGATTTTATGTTTATTTTTTTGAATTTTGATTATGGTTTTCGTTTAGAATTTATACAGGAGGTTGTATGAGTATTCTCAAAAAAACAGATTCAAAGGTGTTTCGAACTATTTACCAGGAAACCAAGCGCCAGGAGGAAGGACTGGAGCTCATTGCTTCTGAAAACTATGTGTCAGAAGCCGTGTTGGAGGCGCAAGGATCAGTGCTGACCAACAAATACGCAGAAGGATATCCAGGCAAACGTTATTATGGCGGATGTGAGTGTGTGGATGTGGCAGAATCATTGGCCATTGACAGAGCCAGGGCTTTGTTTGGCGCTGAACATGTCAATGTGCAGGCGCATTCAGGTTCTCAGGCCAATATGGGCGTGTACATGAGCGTTTTAAATGCAGGGGACACCATTATGGGGCTAGAACTTTCACATGGCGGACATCTCACGCATGGACATCCCCTTAATTTTTCCGGAAAATATTTCAAAGTGGTTTCCTATAGGGTGCATCCGGAAACAGAAGAGATTGATTATGACCGTGTGGCGCAGCTCGCATCAGAGCACAGACCAAAGCTGATTTGCACAGGGGCATCGAATTATTCCCGGATTTTTAACTGGGAGAAATTCAGAGATATTGCTGATTCTGTGGGCGCGCTTCTCATGGCAGACATTGCGCATTATGCAGGCCTGGTGGCAGTGGGGTTGTACCCTTCGCCTGTGCCGTTTGCAGATTTTGTCACCACCACCACGCACAAGACACTCAGGGGCCCGCGCGGGGGCATGGTCATGTGCAAAGAAAAATATGCCAAGGACCTTAACCGTGTTATATTTCCCGGCATCCAAGGGGGTCCGCTCATGCATGTGATTGCTGCCAAAGCTGTGGCATTTGGTGAAGCTTTAAAGCCCGGGTTCAAGACATATCAAAAACAAGTCATGGCCAATGCCAAGGCCATGGCAAAAGGTCTGCATAATCGAGGCTTCAGAATTGTGTCCGGCGGCACTGATTGTCACATGTTTTCTGTTGACCTGCGGTCCAAAAGTATTACAGGGAAAGAGGCAGAGCTTGTGCTGGGCCAGGCCCATATCACTGTCAACAAA
>JANQER010000059.1 GCA_028278255.1 Elusimicrobiota bacterium
ATCTGGATCTATTGGGTTCACTTCCTCATCCGCTTCTTCAACTCCTGCCTCCTGAACCGAACTGTCTTTTTTTAATGGCGAAACTTCCGCTTCATCAACACCCTGCGCAGCAAGGGTGAGTTCCTCTGCTTTTTTATTTGCTGATTCTTTGATCTGATTCAGTTTTACCCAAACACGTCCAAAACCTTTCTCAACGCCCAATTCTTCTATTTGGCTGCGATCCCGACTCACTTGTGAAACAAATTTTTTCAACCGATCACTGGCAGTTCTCAGCTGAACAGCTGTTTTGGCTTGACGGCTCTCACGAACCAGTCTACTTAACTGCTTATCATGCCTTGTGGCTTTCTGCCTTAATTCTGCACGCAGGGGCTTAAGAACAGATTTCTTTAGCAAACCAAGGTTTGCTTGATGAATGAACCGCGCATAGTTCCGGACCTCCACCAAACGCTTCTTTTGGTCTTTCAGCCCTAATTTTTCTGCTGTTTCAATATCAGCCTGCCAATCTGCCTCTTTTGTCTTCAAGGCATCCGCCAATTGAACAGAGGCTCTCCTCACCTGATCTATATCAGACTGATCAAAATCAAATTCATCAATCAGTTTCTGAAATTCAGCCGCATGCGCATTTAACTTGTCTTTTATAGGGTTCAAAACAGAGTCCAGCTTGGCTTGCGCCACGCTCAAAACACGTTCCAATGCATTCACAGCTTCTGTTATTTTTAACTCAACAGAAAAGACTCTGGCCCTCATGATGTCAATTTTAATTGCTTTGACAAGATCAGCCAATTCCCCATGCACATCTATCACAGCCGCTATATCATCCTGGACAGGCACTTCAACAACATTCACCTTTTCGTGCAAAGCCTCTGCTTTTTGACTCAGAGATCGAACCATATTGGCACGCATGGTTTCACTGCCCAGAAGCTTATTGTAATCAATAAATGCCTGCATTTTGTTATGAGCCAAATCACGTATCCACTCCAACTCCTCCACCAAATCCTGATCAAGATGCTGCGCTCTGACTTGACGAATGTCTTTCTTTGCTCTGGACACAATATCTTTTAATCGTCTCGCCTTTTCCAAAACACTCACAGAATCATCTGCTGCCTTCATTTCTTCAGCATCAACTTTTTGCTGATAACCCCTTATTTTTCCAGCTATTTTGCGCTCAAGAGGGGTTATGTGTCTAGCAAAACCTCTTCTTCTCTCCCCTAATTTTTGTATCTTGGCCTGTGCCCAGCCATTTACCCATTCCAACTCATCCGCTATTTCTTCAAAACCCAATGATTTTGCCTCTCTCTTGTCCCGGTCAATATCTGACCTCATCTGAGAAACAACCTTCTCAATTTCCTGAATATCCTGTGCACTCCAATCAGCCACACTCTGCGCATCCATCCGATTAGTCAAATCATGATAAGCCTCCAGCCGCTTATTCAGTTCACTCCCTCTTTGCGCCACAAGGGCATTCCTTCGGGCCTGCAAGTTCTGCTTCTTAGACGATATCACGCCTTGTATATTCTCCAAATCCTGTCTCAAATCTGCGCCAAGGCCCCACGCCCTTGTATAAGTAATATCTCCCTGCAAACGCTGAAGCCTATCAGCCGTCACATTAAGTTTCATCCCAATATCATGAGCAGTGTCCTCAGGCAAAATCTTCATATCATCGCTCACTTCCAGATCTTGCCTGTAATCAGCAATGGTTTGTTTTATTTTCTCCTGCCTGTCCATGTGCTGCAGTTGTCTTGCGCGCGGAAGCCATGTCTGTTCTTCTGCTTGCGCGGTTTCCAAAAAGGCTATCAGCTCTTCTTGGACATTGTCAAAACCCAAAAATGCCGCTTGCCTCAAATCATCTTCTGCCCTGTGAGACAGATCCTGAATGGCATTCAATCTTTTCCGCGCATGAACCAACGGGTCACTGGCCAAAACCCCTGTCATCACTTCTTTCATACGCGCCTTGTAATCTTGCATATTCTCATTCAATCTGTTTTCCACGGCATCAATATTGCGAATGCCTGCCATGCCCAAGAACCTTTGCCATGCGCCCTCTGCTGCCTGTGCCCTATCCGCCAGTTTTTCCAAATTAGATTCAATATACTTTAAATTAAATTGCTTTGCGTCCTGAAGGTCAACAGCCAGTCCGCGCAAAGCTTTGCTGACCCGCAAAGCCACTTGCCTCACCTGTTCTCTGTTGTTTTGGTCATAGTCCAAATCTTGGAGCATTTTTTCATAGACCCGGACATTCTGCAACAACCGTTTTTTAACTGCTTTCCTGACTTTTGTCACGCCTTTTCTGCCCCAAACCTCACGAGGCACAGCCATTCTTTCTCTGCCTGCTAATTTCTGTTGAATACGCAAGTGTCTAATGGCTTCAGGAGACAACACAGCAGGCATTGCTTCAGGCTGCAAGGATTCCAAATGTTCAGCCTCTTCCTCCACAAATTCTCCCATAGACCAAGACGCATAAACAGCTCTCTGCCTGTTTTCAAACTGACTCTTTTTGATCTGCGCCAAGTCGCGTAATTTTTCCAAAGCCTCTCTGGCATCCATAAGATCAAATTCCTTCTCCTCATCAATCTGACTCAGATCATTCTTCACTGCCAAAAGAACATCAGAGAGCTGATGAATTTTTTCTCCTATTTCAACCACATTGTCTCCGGCCAAAAGTTCCTGAGCCTCCACCTGCGCGCCATACTCCTCCGCCAAATCAACATAAGCCCGGCCGTATAGCTCATCCAACTGTGTAAAAAACCGTCCATTGATAAAATCAACAGGCTGTGTGGTTTGAATCAATTCTTTCTTCTGTTCTTCGCTCAAACTCAAAAAGACACGCCGCGCTTTCAGCATATTCTCTCTGAGGACATCCACATCCATGATACGCGCCACTTCCTGAGCATCCAATTTGGCAGCCAGTTCAGGGGAAAGCAGGCTAATGGCCTCAAATGCAGATTCAGGTCTAAAAGCTGTCAGATCAGGAAAGCGGATCAGCGCTTGCTCATGCTGTCTCTGAGATTCTGCAATGGTCCGCTCTAAATCAGCCATTCTTCTCTTCATATGGGCCGCTTGCTTGCTCACAGCCTTGGCAATACCAGAAACATGCCGGATGTCCGCAGGCCGCACTTCAGGCAAAATGGCATTCCATTTTCTTTCATTCTCAGCCACAGACGCCGGCTCTTGCTGCAGCTGCTGCAGTTGTTGTTTAACGGCGGACAGCTCTCTGTTTTTATTTTCCAGAATTCTCATATGACCGGATGTTGCGCTGGCCCGGTAATCCTGGCGGGCCGTTAAAACATCTTGCTGCAATTGATCCATTTCCTGCGTCAATTCTCTGATTTTTTGATTGGAGGCGGCTCTGCCTCTTTTCACAGCCTCATGCGCATTTCTTATTTCCAGCCATAATCTTGGCAATTGAGTCTTGTTTTTTTTCAATTGTGTCGATATTTGAATCAATTCATTCAGCCTTTTTTTGACGGATTCTATTTCCTTCTTGGCCTTGGCTTCTCCGTCTTTCAACTGCTCTAATCTGGCCTCCAAACGCTTTTTCTCATCAGCTTGGTCTTTTTCATATTGCTCGCCTGATTTGACCTGTGCCTCTACCTGCTTTTCCTGTGCTTCCTCACGGGCTTTGGCTCTGGCTTTAAGAATGTCCTCAAACTTCATTTGCGCCTTGGCAGCCCATTCCGCCAGTTTTCTGGGGAAGACTCTTCTGTCAGCAAAACGCATGGCTGCCTGCCACAAATGAACCGTTGTCATTTCCATTTTATGTTTCTTCAAATAAGCCGCATCAAAAGACTGATCCCTGGTGTGATCATTCAGAAGGATCTGTGCCACGTGCCGGCGGGTCTGCCACAGCATTGAAACAGCTTCAGCCTTGTGCCCTGCTGACTGCCTAAAAGATTCCAGCGTCTCTGGCTTATCCAGTTGAACAGCCAATGCCAAAGGCGCTATCCGGCGCAATTCCTGCAAAGCTGCTGCATAGACATCAGGGTTTTCATCAAGCACCTGCAGGCTTCGAAGAATTTTCTCACCGCTTGGCAAAAGTTCTCCATTGGAAACAAGCGCTTCCCATATGGACAAGGACTCTGAACTCTTATTGATATTGTCAGCGGCTTTCTCAGCCAGTCTGACTTCTTCAGAAGTCATTTCTTCCACTTTAAGCGCTTCCCTCATGGCGCTGACGCGCAAGTCCCAATCTTTTGTTTCAATACCCAGTCCGGCCAATACTTCTCCTAATTCTTTTTCCCCAAGCACATAGGCAGCCGCATAAATAATGCTTTCAATTTCTTCCGCATAATAATCATCCGGATTTTCTTTCATATTTCCCAACAACTGAATAATGGCCTCATGCCGCAGAGAGCCCAGATCAAAAAAGCCTTTTACAGCATCCTGATCAGCTTTCAAAAGCAAATCTCTCACCAAAACATTCTCAGACTCTTCCTCAGCCAATGCCACGGCCAAAAGCGCAGTCCTGCCATAAGCCAGTTTACTTATGGCTTTGGCTGTTTCGCTTCTGCGCTTCTCTATATCGCCTTGATGCGCATCACACAATTCATAGAAAAACGCGGCTTTAAGAAGTGATTCTTCTGTGATCTTTGGCCCATTGTTCTGTGCCACAAAATCTATATAAGTTCTTCTCACATCCGGATCACTTTCCGCCAATATAGCCGTCCTGGCTGCCTTTATAATCGCGGTTCTTTCATCTGCCCTCAGATCTGTGCGGTCAGCCATTTTGGCGAACAATATCAACAGCGCCCATGGACTGTCCATCACTTCATTGGCTTCTATAAATACCGGCAAGTGACTGAGCTCAGACACAGCATGAGAACGGAATTGAGGTGAATAAGAAATTCCTTCCTCTGCGCCGGTCATCACCTGGCTTAGCAAGGCTTCCCAATGATTGTCAGCCAAATGCTGAGCTGCAGCTTGCATGGCGCGCGTGACCAAAGACTGCTGTTGCGTCTTGTCCATTTGTTCAAAAACCTGCTCCACCCCATCTCTGATCTCTGTGTTGCCTAAGGGATTCAGAGCCACTGACTGCATGAGCATTCCTTGGGACTGTTCTTGCACGGCCATGGCATCATGCAAACGCGCTTCAGCTGATAATTTTCTCTGCACTTTGCGCGGCAAGTTCACCACTTGACCAATATTTCTGCCGGCATCTGTGTTTTGCGTGATTTGCAGTAAAGCTGCGGCAGCTTCCGGCGCTTTTTTGCCGCCCAAACTTTCAATCATATTATCCAATAGTGTTTTCCCGGCTTCATGCGCTTCATTTTGCAAGTCAGTCAGCCTGTCAGCCTGGATCCGGCTTTCCCATGCAGACAAAAGCCTATTGGCTGTGTCTCGGTCAGTGTCTGACAAGCGCCAGGCATTGGTTTGCATAAACTGCCACAACTTTTCAGCCAAAGCATCTTGAAACTCACCCGCTGGGAATGACTGCAAGGATTTCCAAGCTTCTGCCATATCCATTGGCATCACATTCTCAATCCCTATTGTAAGGGTCACTTCATGACCCTTCCGCATCATTGTCACAGGCACCGCAATGTCTCCCAGAACTGTGTCTGCAGGCGCATTTAAAACCTCAATCAGCAGTTTGGCTTGTCTCTGGTCTTTTAAGTTCTCAAACACGCGCGCCACATCATGTGCCCTGTTCTCAGCTTTTTGCTCAGCAGCAAACCCTTCTAAAAATGCAGCCACATTTTCCGGCAGTTGTTGTCTGAACCGGGCCAAAGCCAGATCCATATCAATATCTGAGAGCATCTGCCTGGCCACATCTATCACAACCTGTGTGTCATCCACAAGGTTTTCCAATGCCTGCAATCTGCTCAAAGCCCCTGTCTGACCAGGCTCTTTCAAGGCTTGCACAGCCTCTTCTAAAATTATTTTCTTGTTCCCAACTCTCTTCAGATCTTTCCTTAAATGAAAGATTCTGTCTTTCATGCCGGCCAATCTCACCAGATCCAAAGGCACTTGATGCGCTGTCAACACAGCCTGTACTTTTTGTAAAAATGACGGATCTTTTTTGGCCAATGCCGCCAGTTTTCTTGTCCACTTTTCACGCGCTGCTTTGTTATCCCATTGTGCGTTCCGAATAAATCGCACAGTGTCCACAAGAAAAGCGGATTGCGACAATTCATTGACACGGACCTCCGTGTCTTGAACCTGCTCATTGATATAATGCGTCACATCCTCAATATCGATATCTCGCAGTCGTTCAGGCAGCACTGACGCCAAATCCTCAAATCCCTGTTCCTGTAAAAACTCTTCCACTGTCAACCCTGAATGATACCATTCATAGGACTCCAACAAGGCTTCCAGCCCGCCGTTTCCAAACCGTGCCAGTCCCATCACAGCCAAAAGTGTTTCAATATGCTTGTCGTCATATTCATCAGATGACAAGGTCCACCACAAACCAGCCAAAGCGCTTTGCAAGGCTTCTTTATGTTCATTGATCTGTTCTGCGATTTCCTGTACAGGCCTGTTGCTGTTCAACAATTCCATAAGTTGTTTCTTGGCATTTTCAAATTTACCCAAAACCTCTTGGCTGTCTGACTGTTTCCCGACAGACAAGCGGTCTTTCAGCATACGGTCATATAAAGACGCTGCCATTATAACAGCTGACAATATAATCACCGGCATACCCACAACAAATGATGCGACACTTGTCACAGGCATTAAAACAGGCGCCAATGCCATCAAAAGAGCGCCTCCTGCCAATATTCCCGCCACACCCTCGTTGGCCATAAGGCCTGCATACGCATACCCAAGCTCCTGCCACAATTTATGGGGAACCCAAGCAATGCCACTGACAAATCCGGCGCGTACACGCTTCAAAAAGCTCTTCACTGCGGTCTCAGGCAAAATCAGTTCTGCGGCTTCGCGCATTTCCTGAGTAATGGCCATGTCCGGTATATGCATCAAAGCTTCCTCATCCTGGCCCATAAATTCTTCAAGCAAAGTCTTCAGATCAGCATGATCTTTTTCTGCCAAAGCTTTAACCAATTCCAAAGACTTATCCACAGGTTTTTCAGTTTCTTCGCCTTTTGCCGCTGCTTCCGGCACAGGCACCATGAGCCGCACATAATGCACCACCAATTTATTTAAGTATGGCTTGACCTGACTCATGTGCACTTGCTTGACAGCGCCAGGCACCACTTGGTCTTTGCCCTCTCTGCCCAAAAGCCTGTTGACTTGATCGAGTTGCTTTCTGATCTCATCAGTGTTTTGCCCTTGAGCCAAAGCCCCTTCTGCCTGTCTGATTAAGCCGGTTTTGTGCGCTTTAAGCGCAGCGCCCACAGTAGAAGCTTCTGGGAAATTTGACAATATTTGCAGCAAAGCCAAAGCATCTGCGGGTGTTTTAACGGGTTTGAAGAGCTCAAATATATTTTGTGCACGATAATCCATGAGCCGCGCTGACAAAGGTGTGTCAGAATCAATTGTTTGTTTTGGCGGGATTTTCAGAATAGAGTCTGTGTCAATTCTCTTTTGCATGCGTTCTGCCACTACAGCTGGCAAACCGCCTAATAAAAATTCTAAACGCTCAATGGCCCTGTTGCCGGTTTCAATTGACGTCACGCCGGTATTTTCGGTTTGGGACTGCGCCAGCCAATTTTCCACCACAGCATGCGTGCGGAACATGGCAGCATCTGTCTCAGCCAAATCTTCAGACATATTGTCCATCACTGCTGAGAGACGGTCCGTTAATCCCTGCGCTTGTCTGATGCCGGCTTTGACTGCAGTCAATCTGCTTCTATAAGCCTGTGCCACATCTTCTAAATCTCTCAATTGAGGTTCCAGCACATTCCAAGCCAATTGAACATCATCTTCTAACAACACATCTATTTCACTTTCCATCACAGCCAATTCATCTTCAAGAGCTTGTTCATCATCTCTCAATTGTCTCAATTCATCAATGGCATTGTCTTGCAAGCCGGTCAGCACATCCAAAAGACTGCCCTGATCCCGCACATCTGCCTCATCACTTGAAAACAAAGACTCAAAAGGCGCCTCACTGGGAGCCAGAGCCTCCATCATCATTCTGACTTCATGGGGCGCGGCTTTAGATTCCTCAACCACCTTCATCAAATCCTGCATCTGCTGCACACGCACATCATCTGCAGCCAAAGCCAATGTGTTTTGCAAGGATTGATACTGTCCTCTCTTCCACACATGGTTTTTCAAGGCAATGAAAATCTTATAGAAGCTGGCCCACCGGTACACGCTGATAAATTCCATCAAAGGCAACAGCACCACCATTTCAGGCAGCTGCACTTTAATCCCATGCGCAGCCAACACAGACGTATAGGCGTCACGGTTCTTGGGATCAGCATAAATCACACCTGCGGCATTGTATTCGCGTGCGGTCTCCGGCACAAGCGCCATGCCTGTGGCGTCTTGCACAGGCCCGTCACTGAATCGGCTGGGATGGAGCAAAGAACCGGCAAAACACAAAACTGCTGCCCTGCGTCTCACCTCAGGCTGTTGGGACCGGTCTTGACGCAATGCCATCAAATCAATGGCTGCATTCTCCAAACCGCCGGCCAGCCTCACAACTCTGTCCACACAGGCTTCTGCCCAGGCCGTAGACAATTTCGCGGCAATTTTCCTGCCTTTGGCTTTTCCTGCCAATTCAATTTCCAGACCAAACATCTTGAGCACTTCCACAATCTTGGCTGCCTGATAATCTTTTAATTTGGCGTCTTTTAACACCTCTATTAAAGACGCCAATGCCTGTGTTCTCGTCAATCTCTGCGCACTGGTCACTGTTTCTATTTCTCTCAGAAATTTAAAAATAACACCCGTCTGCTCGCCTTCAAAAGACCACTCCTCCTCTTCAGTGGATTGGCCAATTAATGTCTCCGGTAATTCCACAGCATGCAGCATGGCCCGGGCTTCCGCTGCAACCACCTTCTTGGCTTCCGTTAATTTCTGTGCAAAAGGAGCAATCGCGCTGGTTCCTTTTTTCTCTGTGTCCCACCCGGCTTTTTCCATCACATTGGATGCCAATTCAGGCATTAACTCCTGCGACATGATTTCCTGAACAGTGCGTATATTTCTGTCTGACGGGCTTTCTTCGGTTAATGCCTGTATAAATGCCGCATTGCCAAACGTACGCACATCCAAAGCATCCACCATATTTTGCGAACCCATATGACTGTCCAGAACAGCCTGATGCTGCGCCTCAATCACGCCATAATCCATGATCCCTGCCAAAGCGCAAAGCCTCATAGGGGTCTCAAACAGTTTCTGAGCGGCCAAAGTCCCAGCCTTCTTTTTGGCCTCCTCAAAAATAGTCTGTAAGCTGTTCCAGCTCAAATAACCGCCCTCTTGTTTTTCCACCACTTGACTGACAGCCTCTTCCAAAACACCCTTTTCCAAAGACCCGCCTGCCAAACCAGACACATCCAACTCCGTGTCAGCGCCTTCTTTGGACACAACCCGCAAACTCTCTTCTGAATAAATCTTCTGGCCGAATCGCCCCTCGCCGGACTGCCACAAAGTCACACTCACAACTTCCTCTCCTTTGTTCTTGCCTTTTTCCACGGAAATTTCCGGCCGGACGCGCCCTTCCCAAGACACAAGCGCTTTCTGGTCTGTTTGGCCCTTCAAATACAAATGATGTTTATCAGGCTGGCCATCCACACCCTTTTCTGTCACTGTCACAGCGCCTGACACTTTATCCTGTTGAAAACGCACAGCTTTTACTCTGCCTTCATGCACCATTTGCATCATGCCATCACTGGTCTGTGTCATCTGATCAAGCAGATAAGCAGATGGCAATTCATATGTGTTGGCAATGGCTTGCATGCCTGTTATCCAAGGCGCCCAGGATTGTTCTGCCTGCTCCAGAGATTCAGTGCGAGATTGAAGAGTTTTGTCCAAACGGGCCAAGTCTGCTTCTGTCTGTTGCCCGCGCGTCAGATCTTGAATTCTTTGACCCGCAGCGCCATCAGCTCTATAGGAAAAAGCCTCGCCAGGTTTCACCTCTCTTTTGTCTTGAACGGCTTTTTCTGCTTGCTTTTGAACAGCTTGCTCAGAAGCAGTTTCTTTCCACGCATTAAACGCATCAATATATTCTGAATTCAATCCCACATTTGCTCTCACCAAATCCTGAGACATCATGCCATACACATCAAACAACAAGGCCATATCAGACGGTTTTGTCACTTTGTTTTTAATGGCTGCATGAAGCACAGGCATCACCAGCCTGGCCCTGTCCATTTCTTGACCTCTTTGTCTGGCCATATAGTCCAGAATACCCCTTACCCTATCGACATAATCCAAAACCTTTTTCAAATTCTCATTCTCACCGGCCTGAATACGCGCAATATCCGCTGAATCAATGCCATAGGATTCAGCCAACTGCGTCTGCGCCTGTGTTGGTAAAAATGAAATTTCATTGTTTTCAGAAATCTTCTCAGTCACCAAAGCCCCTTTAATGGCTTTTGCAACCACTGCCTCTGTTTTGCCCTTCACAAAAGCCTCGGCATCATCATGTTCGGCCTGCATCATTTTGGCAACAGTTGTGTCCATTAATTCATCCAAAACACCTTGCTGGGCCTGCACCACATCTTTTACTGTCTTGCTTGTGGCGCGCAGATCACGTGCCATAATCTCCATAGCCTGCATATCAGCCTTCACATGATCCACATTCTGTCTGCTGACCCTTGCTGCAGAACCTGCAATCACTTCAAGAATCTCATCCGTATAATGCGCGATCTCAGTTTGTTTATTGTCAGGGATGTCCTGCACACTAAGGTCAACCCCGGCCCGATGATAAGCCAAAGCTTTCACCTGCCGCATGGTCATATCATCAAGAGATTTCAATTTGGCTTCTTCGCTTTCCATAAATTTCTCAGGGGTCAATTCTGACAATTGCTTATCAATCTCTTCTCCCCTGGCTTTGGCCTTTTCATCCCCCATCTGCGCCTGCATGGAAACTGATTTTTTCTCTTCCTCCAGTTTTTCTTTTTGCCCCACAATACGTTTTTCAGCTTCTGCCCGGCTCATCTCAATATTGGCATTGTATTCATTTATCAACGCCTGAGCCCCGATCTTATTCAATCTATTATTTCTGAGCACCGTTAATAAAGTGCCTGCCCCACCCAACCCCAAAACACTCGCACCAATGATTCCGGCCAGCCCCTGCGTAATAAGTTCCAAACCAAAATAAATCACCAAAGAAGACACCCCAGACACCAAGCCTGACATCATAGCAGGTTTCTTCTTCTCTTTGACGCCTTTTGCTTTGTTCATTATCATGGCAATCATACCGGATTTATTGATCAAATAATCAAGTCCTTGACTCACAAACATATTAATCATCACCAGTGTGGTTGTTCCCAAAGCCGCTGCTGTTCCTGCTGCCGCACCTGTCCCGATCATAGAACCCAACCCAATTACTGGCAAAATAATCGGCGCAAACCAAGCAGTCAACATCACCACACCCAATCCCGCCAAAGCAGGCAGCATCTTCTTCCCATGATTCATTAAGAACCCATGCATTTTAGAAACCGCTATTGATCCGCTGTGCTTGCTGATAAAATCAGTCACAGCCCCGGCTTTGGTGGACCTGGCCAGTGCCATCCAATCATTCAATGTGGCATTGGACAAAATTTGAAAAAACGACTGAGGGTTGGCCTCTGGACATTGTTCTGCCACTGTTTGGAGAACTGTCATAAAATCTTTACGGAATTCACCTGAATCCATTTCAGGACGAACCATTCTGACTATAGCCATAAGCGCATCTATTTCAGTTTTCTTCACCCCGCCAGCCCCGAAAACAGGCGCTGTTTTTAGATTGATTTTCATTTGTTTCGCCAGCGTGCTCAAACTGACCTTATCAACAGATTTCTTCACAGATGATGCTGATATCTTCAAACGAATTCCCTGGTAAGCCACAGACAAAAACGCAGCCCACATCACAGGATTAAAATTGCTCATATGATGAAACTTGTGAAATCCCATGCGCTGCTGAGCGTTTTTAAACTTTCTTGTCCGCGCATTGGCTTTGTCAAATTTGGCAATAATACGCTCAGCAGGAACAGCAAAACCCGGGTTCTGCTGAGAACGGATTTTCACAGACTCTCTCATCCGGGTAATGCGCGGAGAAAAATCAATCATAAATGCGACATTGTCATCCTTTATCTGCCGCGCTTCTCTAAGAGACATTCCCACTTCTTCCCCATGAATTTTATAATTCATTTGCTCAATAACAGAAGAAGTCTTGACATTGGGCCCTGCACGAGACTCTTCCACTATGGCAGGAATTCCTTGATCTTTAGAAAATGACAGTGACTCCACAAAAGTCTGAGCTCCTCCATCTGTCAAATCCAAGCCCCTATTTGTCAAGGTCAATGCCATATTCAAAGCCTGATAAACATTCCCAGCCTTTGAATCAAACACCGCAGGCGTCTCTTGCTCAGCCCCCTGGGCTGCCAAAACAAATTTCTCCACATTCTGCCTATTTTCTTCTTGAACAAACAAAGGCACCACGTTTTCTAACAAATCTTGGCTGTCATTGCTCAGCATGCTCACCAAATTCCCGTTTTCATCCTTGGCCAAATATCCTGGCAAACCAAGATCCAATGGCTCTATTTTGGCTCTCTCTGCCAAACCACGGATGGAATGAATGCCATCAGCGTCCAAAGATTTGTCTTGCTCCAGCCGGTCAGCCAGTTTTTCCAATGAGGCCGACACCTGTAAAGGTTTTCCGCCGGACCGGTCAGAACGTGTGACAATATCCCGGCTCAACATTTTGCCGGCCTGCACAAGTTCCTGCGCGTTTTTGGCATGGGCAAATGATGTATGGTCTTTATGTGTTTCAATAGCGTTGTATCTCTTTTGCACACCCTTGTATTCCAATATCAGATTATTCAAACAGGCACGCGCACGGCCATCCGGAGACAACATTTGAATCAGCTGACCAAACTGATCAATAGCTGACTCACTTTGTTTCATAAAAACATCCTTGGCGATTTCCTCAAAAGAGAGCATTTTTTCCCCTTTCTTGGGCACTAGGTTGCGATTGTCTGGATTCGCATTAATGATTTCATCCAGAGTACGCTCAATCACAGCCGCATCGCCCTGCTCTTCCACCAAAGCATCCCGCATCAATTCTTTTAAAGCCACAATGACCAAGCGGCCCCGGTAAGTGTCCCCCAACACATGCTCAATTCCTGCAGACCGCATTTTGGCTTCAGAAATCTTTGCATTCAAAGTAATAAGCCCTTTAATATCCTGCTCATTTGTTAAATGATCTGCTTGACGCCATTCAGTCTCAAATTTCTCCAACAATTTCAATGCTTTTTTGTCTGTATAAATATCACTGCTCCAAAGCTCCTTCAAAGAATCAATTTCACCTCTTTTCAGCTCCCTGACATTATTCAAAGCATTCTTCAGTGAAGGTTGATCCACCACTATATATCTCTCTGCATCCCACCGTTCACCAATTTTAGAGTCAGGATTGGTCCGGTTCACGCGCGTGCCCAGCTGTGCATGCGTGGTTTCATTCATTTTGCTTTCAACATCATAAACAAACTGATAAAAGGCTCCCTGCCAGTCCACGCCCACAAACCCCTGGTTGTTCATAATAATGATTTTGCGAATGCGTTTTCCTGAGACAGAATCTATTTCATTATGTTCCCAATGCATGCTTTCTTTTTTGGCAATGGCATTGAGTGTTTCATTATCCCCTTCTTTGATACTTCCCGGTTCCAAACGAATCACCTCAATGACCTCAGATTTCTTCCCCTTTCCGATGCGCACATATGTCACAGGCACTTCTGTTTCCACACGTTTTCCTTTTTTATCCACAAAGGTATAGGTGCGTCCTTTTTCTTCAAGAATGACCCTGTCTTCTCCTCTCACACAAGTGTCGTACATGCGGTCACGCGACATATTATCAGGAGACGCCAAATGCACATTATATTCTAGCCGGTCTTCATGAAGATTTTTCCGATGAAAAATCTCATTCAACCTTGACTCAAAACCCTCATAAGAATCCTTAAGCTCATAACCCGATAAATCCATACGGGAAGAACTGATAATCACAGGCCGGCCGCTGCCAATACCAGCCATCATCAATGTCATTCTGCCCTGCACTGTCGCAGACATACCCATGATCTTGGCATTGGGTTTTAAAAAGATTTCAAGCAAAGAAGTGCTGTGTTTGGTGCGGGACACTTCAATTCCATTTTCAATATCCACCTTGCCTTTCCGGCTAAAAGATCCCACCCCTTCAACGCCCTTGGCTCTGCCATTCAGCAAAAACCCAAGACCAATCTGATAGAAAATATCATGAATCCGGCTGTTATAAGAAGGCTTCCCTTCCTCATTCACCGGCCTGATACTGCCTTCCACCACAGTGAATCCACTGGCTTTCTGAAAACTGGATTTCTCTTTGGACACACCCACATCCCGCATGGCTCTGAGAAGACTGTCAATATCAGCTTCTTTATATTTAAAACCATCCACTCCGGTTTCCACCAAACGTTTTCGCAAAGCCTCGGATATGCCCGTGTATTCATTCCCATCCTTGACAAAAACCATCTCATCTTTTGTCACAGCCAATTCATCTGTTGTCCTGGCCCGCTTCATGTCTTTGCCGGTCAAAATCTGCAACAGCCTGTCCGCTCTTTTAATCTTTTCAGGACCATCTTCTGTTTTAACCAAAGCCCGGCCCTTGCCGCTGCTGATATAAGACTGATTGCCCATCACAGCCCCGTGGATTTCATCCACCACCATATAATTGATCTCAGACAAAGCACGAAGGATTTCGCCTTCCCAGCCCTTTTTCACAGAATTATGCGCATGCCCGAAACTCGTGAAATCAATCACCACAATGGTATTGGGATTATCCAAAGACTCGGAAAGCACGCGCAATTGATCGCCTTTTTCCGCAAACAGACGACTCCCATCTTCAATATTCTTTCCAAAACGTTTGGCAAAACGATTGCCTGACAATCCTTTTTCACCCAGAAAATCACGTTTCTTAAATTTTGAAGAAGCGCTGTCTGTGTCAGAAATAATCAACCCGCGAAACTTCTCTCCATGCACCAATGACTCAATTAAAGAGGCAATAATCGCGCCTTCTGTTTTCCCAGCCCCGGCTTCCTGCTCAAAACTTTGGCCGGACAACAATGTCAACACAGCATAATACTGGTCAGGCTTCAAAGAATTTTTAAGGGAAGACAGTTCATACTCCATAAGGGCCATGGCTTCTTCCAGCTTCAACTCCTTGCCCTTGCTCATTTTTTCCTTGGCAGAGGCCACCAATGCCTGAAAATTCTCCCCTTTTGATTCCAAATATTTTTTAAAAGAAATAATCAATCCATCCACCCGGTCTTTCCCCTCATTCCGGGCTTTTTCAGCGGCATTTTTAACAGCACCTTTGGCATGTTTATTTTCAAAATCAAAACCATTTTCTTTATTTCCTTCAAATCCGGCTTCTTTCAATTCTTTCACCACCCATTCCAATGCTTCTTTCATTTTTTGCCTTTGGCCATTATCCACCAAACGATTGCCTTCAGCACCAAAAAACATGCCGTACACCAATTTCCTGGCCTGCTGAATATCCATTTCATTCCCGTTCACAAACTCCACAAACACTCTTTCCTGTGCTTTGACTTCCATCAAACCTCTGAAATATTTTGCTTTGTCTCCATTTTTGTGTATATTACGTTCAGCCAATGCATCCAAAATAGTATGGGCCTGGTCTTTTAAAATATCCACATCTTCAGCGCGCCGCGGACGCGAAGATTTCTCAGACACCCCTAACACAAGGCCGGCTTCCTGCAAGACAGAAATCAATTCTTTAATGGTACCGGCCTGATCCACTTGATCCCGAATCCCATACAAATCCACTTCTGCTTTTTTCGCTTTCCATGCCTGGGTGGCTTTTAAAACAGCGCGGGAGTCTGTGGGCCGGCCTGTGCGCAGACTTTCCGCTGTCATATCCACCATAACTTGTTCCAGCTTTAAAACATCTTTCACATCTGCATCCAACTTAGGATCTTTCAATTTTTCAGAGATTTTAAAGGAACGATGCAAAAGTGAAGCGCGTTCATTCACCAATTCTGAAGACACCATGGTCATGGCATCATGAAATTTGCCGTTGGATTCCACCACATATTCTTGCGAGCCATCCGCCCGATTCTCAATTTGCAAAACAAAAGGATTCTCTATTTCAATACCAAGCTCTTTTTTCAAAATTTCTGCGTTCTTGAGCAATTGCTCCAAAAGCACCCCAGCCTCAATAGATTTCAAAGATCCCTTTCTGCTCAAAAGCGCAGAAATCACATCCTTGATCGAAACAATTTCCAAAGAAGTGTTTCTTAATTCAAACCGCCCGTCTGTGCGCTGGGACAAATTCACCCTGTTGCCGACCACACGCACAGCGCTGTTTTCTCCGCTGCGAGACAAATCCAGAAAAATCACATCCCGCGCTTCAATGGAGCTGGTTTTTGTCAAATTCAGTTTTTCAATATGTGCCTTATCCAGTCCCACTTCCAAAGTATTCTTAATCAGATTCCCTTTGGCATCAATGGCATAAGACAAAGAATCAATCACCTCACCCAATTGGTTCTGATGTCCTCTCCCCAGCATATTGGCCAGTTTTTCATAACCCCTATGACCCAAAACACGCAACAAAGCACCATTCAGATCAATCTTCTTAACCTGACTCCCCACAGCTTTGACACGATACTCCACATTGAATTCACCATTGGATTTAAAATGAATCTGAACCTCAAGTCCCAAATTATTTTGACCGCCCACTTTGCCGCCCTGGCCTTCCATCAATGGCGCGCCTCGCTTAACCAAATCTTTGAATTTTCCATTAACGGTAAAAGTGCCCTCTGCGATTTTGCCCTGCGCATCCAGCTGAACTCTCCCTGAAATCAGGGGAGAAATATTGTCCCACTGCAGTCCAGCCTCAGACAACAATTTCAAAACTTCAACCTCTTGGACTTTATTGCTTTTCAATATCCGCAGCACCTCTGATTTTGATGCAAGAAATTCAAGTGCTTTTTCTCCTGTCACAAGATCCACCACCAATTCAAGATTATGCACTTTCTCCATGGTTCGGCCTGTTTCTGAATGCAACCGCGCATCACTGGCCTGAATTTTTGTTCTATAATACCGACTCTGCCCTTTGGCGCTGATCTCAGCATCAGTCAAAAGGCGCAAACTCTTTAATTCACCCAAAGTGGACACATTGGATTTAAACAACGCCAGGCGGGCTTCCGGACTCAGGCCCTTGCCTTTCTGGCCCAGATCAATCTGCCATTCGCGCACTGACAGGCTGTCAGACATAGAACGGCTTTGTTCAAGCGCTTCACCAATATCTTTGCCAGCGCCGGAATTGCCTCTAAGAGTTAAACGCGCATCTGTTGTTGCTTCGGTTGTGCTTTTTATGAAATCCAAAGCGCCTTTTTCCAAAAAGAAAATTCTTCCGTCTATGCGTGCCGGAACAACTTCTCCTTTCTGCATGCGTTGATAAATCTCAGTGCCTTCCTCTTTCCCAAGAAGCCTCACAACGCGCTGCTCTCTTTCTCTGCCTTTCCATTCCTGGA